>JAKAPY010000076.1 GCA_021811925.1 Thermoplasmata archaeon
AGGCCGCCTACTCCCGAACCGCTCTTCTCCGCCTCTATGACCACATTGCCTATCCACGCCGTCTCGCCGTATACCGCGGCTGTTGCCAGTCCCACCCTGCTGCCGTCCAGGATGGCCATCACCCCTATCCCGTTCGCCTGGTCGAGGTAGAACGCCAAATCATATTCTGTGAGATACCAGCTTTCAGAGTTTGTCACCTTAATCGCATATCCAATGTCGCTCCTGTCCATCTTCCTGAATTCGACGTTCATCAGGATCAAGGCTAGGCAAACCTTGGATAAACAGTTTTCAGATCACGGGCCGAAAAGTTGTTACCCTGTTACATGTATCAGTCAGGCTTTTAAATTAGAACAACCGGTCCAATGATCGTTCCGGCACAGGTCAGATTTTCTGATTTGTTGCGGGGATGGTGAGCAGATGAATGAAAGAAACAATTCGCGCTTGGGAAAGTGGGCTTGGGCAGGATACTGTATTCCCGTCGTGCTGATGGCAACGCTTGTTGCGACTTCGGGAGTCGTGGCCGCAACGGCGACGCCGCAGCAGGAACTCACGAATACACTCACGAACGTGAGGAATCTCCTGGTGGCGCTTGGCACAATAGTTGCGGCGATAGGCTACATTGTCACCGCATACATGTGGATGACAAGCACAGGAAATCCAGAAACAAGGTCGAAGGCAAGGAAGTACTTCATGGATGTCACATTCGGAATATTCCTGCTCTTCATCTCCTCGTTTCTCGTGCAACTCGCTCAGTCCCTGGTGGTGTAGGGATGGAAGGCGAGGCGTTCGTTGCATTCGTTGTTGCGGTCGGCACTCTCCTTGCGCTGGTGCTCTACAGAATTGCAGTCTTCGTGGAAGAATCGCTTGTTCCGTGAGTTGTTATCATGTCAGGCATAGATTCAATGATTACACAGGCCTTTGACGGCCTTTTCCAGAACGGCATACTTGAGATTCTGAAGGCCATAGTTCCTGCGATGTCAGTAAGCACCGGCCTCTTTTCAAACGGGACCTACAGCGCCTGGGAGGCGGTGCTCTTTATTTCGGAGTCTCTTGTCTCCATCGCCATAGCCCTTATTGCTTACTCGCTTTTCACGGGCGTCCCCATTCACGGCAGAACAGGATCTTCCAGGCAGCTATCAAGATTGCTTGTCGCCGTCGTGCTAATGCCTTTTTCACTCTATTTTGCTCAGCTGACACTAGATGTCAACGACGCACTGACGTCATTCGTTCTCCCGTACAATCAGCTATCGAGTTACTCAAACATGGTGGCATCCAGCCTCGGCGGATACAGCATTGGTGCCATCGCACTGATAGGCATAGCGACACTGATGCTTTACCTGGTCCTGATTCTCAGGACTCTTCTTGTCTTCTTCACGGCCGCGTTGCTTCCACTGGCTCTTCTTTGCGAGTCGATCAATGCAACCAGACCCTTCTCGAGGCGAATACTGGGACTGTTCGCAGAAATGGCATTCCTTCCCTTCTTCATGGCCGTGGGCCTAAGGATAGGGATAGTCACTTCATACTCAACATTCAGTTCACTTCAAGTGCCTCCTTTGATAATTGCCGGCACTTTTCTTCTGCCTCTTTTCGTGCCCTTCATCATATCTCCTGCAGGAAGCAGGATAATGCAGTATTTCGGCATGCCGGCCATGGGCACTGTGCTGGCGGCTGCCACCTTCGCATCCGCCGGCATGGCCTCCTACACCGCCGGTTTTCTCGTCTCACCCTTCAGGACGTCACAGAGACCGGCCGGACATGCAAAACCAAGAACGGGCAGCCCGCACGGCGCCATGAGACCATCCGTGCATAAAACGGTGAGGAGCTTCAATACAGGGACCTCTCACGGAAAAGCTGTCGCTGACAAATTTCTCGGAAGGGCAACAAGGTCAGGAGGGCGTGGAAACGGTCCGATTTCTCCGGCATCCGCGACTGTTTTTCCAAAACATGCCGTAATGCCCCGCTCCGCACCGAAATCGCGCCATCACAGGATATATGTCGGGGTGAATGAAGATGCAAACTGATTGCAGCTTTCCGACGGCCACATCATACTCTCCAACCGTGCTTGGGCCATTCACAGCAGTGGAGTGCCTTACGCTGACAGCATGCCTGCCTCTGGATTTTCTTGTCTACGAGATATCCCATATAGCCGCCTGCATCGTTGCGCCTCTTCTCCAAGCCGCTTCCCTGATCCTTGTATTCCATGAAAGGAGGGGTGAACATCCTTTCGAGTTGATCAGGGCTTTTCTTGAATACAGGCTTGTTGGAAAGAACCCGAAGCTCGAGATTGGCAGGTCAATACGGTCGGTGGACAAGACCATGTCTGTGTACAGGCTTGACAATGTCAACTATGCATGCGCTCTAAAGGCGGAAAAGGAGGCATTTCTCAATTCGTTCCTATCCTTCTGTTTGTCTGCTCGGGACTGCATCCGTTTTCTTGCAATCCCGGGAATTGATGACGGCGCCGTGCAGTCTTCTGAAAGCGAAACTGCGGTTCTTCGTTCATTCTATCTCTCCGCGCGGGAGGACCAGGCACCCCCGGCATTCATCGGTGGTACGGCATCAGACATCTCTCCATTGAGTGACCCATCATCTGTCCATCCGCTCGTTGACTCCAGACTTTTACAGAGGGTGTTGCAGTGAATCTTGTGTTCCGCAATCGTCACCGGACCGCAAACGGGATTGAAAGGGCAGATATCGGAAGAAGGCGGATCACCTTCATCCTTGTGACAGGATTTCCGTTCAATCTCCCCTCAGACTGGCTGTCGGATCTACTTCTGCGCCTACCTTTCCTGGGTGCATCAGTGTCCCTTTTCCAGATTTCAAAAGAGAGATCCATTTCGATGGTAGAAAGGTCCACTCTCAACCTGTCGGCTGAGATTCTCGACAGGGTGAATGCAGGCAGGACAGCAGATTACCACGAGATGAGGCTTGAACTCGGGAGGCAGCTCATTTCCGAACTGCGATCAGACAGGACGAGGCTCTTCTACACATCTCTTCTTTTTGCGGTTGTTGCCGAGACGGGCCCGGAGTTAAGGAAGCGGACTGAATTGCTTACGAGCGAGCTGAAGGCTTTTTCCATCCGTTACTCAATGCTGAGGTATCTGCAGTTCAAGGTACTGGCAGATTTTTCTCCAGGAACTGTTCCTTCCTTCGACAGATGCCCGATTGTAAGCACTTCTTCCCTTCCCGCCCTGGTTCCCTTCACCCAGTCCCCCTTGTTGCAGGAGATGGGCGTTCCCGTGGGCTGCAATGCGATTGATGGCACCCCAGTGGTCCATGATCGTTTTTCCACCCCGAACTACAATTCGGTAGTAATCGGCAAGAGCGGAAGCGGCAAGAGTTTTTTCATGAAGCTGCTAATGCTGAGGGAGTCGGGCTTCGCCTCAAACAGAATATTCGTAATCGACCCTCTGGGTGAATTTTTTGCAGTCGGCCTCCAGTCAGGCGCTGAGGTAGTCAACGTCTTTCATGAGGGTCTGGGCCTCGGCTCGCTCAAAATGTCAGAAGCAATCACATTCGCCCATTACCTGACTCGCTTTGTCCAGAGCATTTTCAAGTTGACCGAAAAGGAGGGGGTCGTATTCAAGCAACTGCTCACGAAATATGCGACCGACAATTCTGAACAGCATCTGTCTTCATTCTTCGAAGCGCTGCCTCACCTGCATGAGGCAGAACTCTCATTTGGGGGCAGCATGGCAGACATTTCCCGGATATCCTTCCTGCTTGAAGGAAAATGCGTCATCTCCGGAAAGGGCGGCCACATTATCTTTGACATGGGTTCCGTCAGCAAGGGAATGCTTGAGGATGTCATCTGCCTCGTTTCGGGCCTTGTATTCGAGTTGTGCAGAAGAGCACATGGCAGGAAGACTCTCGTTCTTGACGAGGCCTGGACAGTTTCAAGGAGTCCCGCATCATCCGCCTTCGTGTCAGAGCTAATGAGGCATTCACGCCATTATGGGTTGAGCGTCCTGCTTGCCTCGCAGAACTTCGATGATTTTCTGAGTCAGGACCCGGACGGCGGTCTGCTGAACAACTGCAGCCATTTCTTTGTCTTCAGGCATGAAAAGCTGAGCATGAGAATGCAATCGTTCTTTGAGCTTAATGACGGCGATTTGGAGTTTATTGCCTCCTCACACCCGAGGACGGAGGGCGTCGGCAAGTGCATCCTTGTCACTTCTGGCATGAAGGTACCCCTCATAGTTCACTGCAGTGACGAGGAAAGGGAAGTGTGCAACTCCGAACCAACGCTCCCGGCCACGCCTTCAGCCCTGATGAGTTTCATGGCAATTTCGAAGTTGAACGAGGCTGCCGGCCTAATCGGGGAGGCGATGCGTGCATGAAGAGGCTGCCAGTTGACTGCAGCAAGAGAATGAGTTTCTACGGATCAATGCTGTCCACCTGGCTGAAGGAGGTTGAATCAGAAGTCAGCGAAGCGGAGGCCATTCTGAGCGACAGCGACGGTTCCAACCTGTGGTGGGCCGATCGGATAAGGCGCAGGCTCGTGGATAATTCGCCGCCCAATGCGGGAGTTTCATCCGATGATCAGGCATCGACGCTCATCGAGATCGCATTCTGGTCTGGTTGGCTCAAGGGGGAACTGGACACGCTGCAGCGGAGCCAGTTGGCTTTCTCGTCCGTTACCGCGATTGGCAACGTGCAGCTATCCCTTCCAGTTTCCTTCGACAAGGGCAACTACTCCGTAACGACTGAAATTTCCGATGAGTACTACAGGCACAGGAACGAGGCGGAGCGGCTGCTCGGAAAAATGGATTCAATGAATTTCATTCCAGGGGCGGATATGGTCTCGATACATCTAGGTGCTGTGCTGGACGACTCGATGCATTACACCGAAGGGGGAATTGAGCGCGATTGCCGTAAAGCGCTTGAGGATTTTTCAGCAGAAAACTCGGTGAAATCTCTGGTCGACCTCTCCTTCAATGCGGGCATGCTTGCCGGTCTTCTTGCAAAGGAGAGGACGCTGATGCGGGATCTGCCTGCGGGCTGTGCACGGGAAGGAGGGAAGGAGTGATGAAGGTTGCCCAGGACATTCATGCACGGCCTTGTTTGAGTCCCTATGCGATTGCAGGGATGCTTCTGTCCCTTCTCTTCGGTTTCCAGTTTATGATGGTAAACAGCGTTGCATCAGAATTTGGACTTGCATTTCCGTCACAGCTACGCCCTGCCGAATGGATGGTCTGCTGCGTTGTGTTCTTATTCCCAATGGCTGTGTGGTTAGGCACGAAATACGCAGTTTCCGACAGTCGCGTCACGAGCAGCGTGATGCTCAGGGGAAAGAGCATCAGCCTCGATTATGTTTCGGGACTCAGAATCGAGACTCGCGCTTATGACAAATTGATGAGAACATGCAGCGTCACCTTTGTATCCAGATATGGCAGGGTGCTAATGCGCTGGCAATTCGTCAGGCTAGATGGTAATGTACAGAGAAAGCTGAGGAGGTTGTCGATTGTGCTTGGCTCCTGACGGCGACGACAGCCTGTCGCAGTTACATGTATTATGTAATGCATTTATTGCCTCCGGATCGGCATGCGTTTGCCATATAAGATGAATTAAATAATGGCGCATCTCATACACCTGCAGCAAGCAGCCTGGTATTTAAGACTCAAAGGATGGTATATCAACGGATATACAGCTTTTCCCGGACGAAAAACTTGTCAAGAAGATACATCCCAGCAGAACCTCTTTCATAAAACTTTACGGCGTCGGTGTCCTGCTGTTTTTGTGGGGGGCGGTATACTACGCATTTGTGGCGACAGCGTACTGGACGTCACATGTCGAGCATTATGTCAATTACGTGTCGCAGTACCTCACATTTCTTATCGGTTCCACAAGTAATAACAGCGCAGTGTTTCTCTGGATCATAGTGACTTTTCTACTGGGCATATTCTCACTATACCTCACGAGAAGGCACAGGCACTGGGTCACTTTCGGCTTCATAGTTGTACTGGTGGTGCTTGCATCGTTTGCGCTTCGTTCCGTTCCTTTTTTCAGGGTCAATAGTGTGGTATTTCTCACATCCGTTACAGCCGGGGCCGGGATTCTTGCATTCTTCATAGCCGAATTCTACAGGAGGTCCTACCGATACTACATCACAAACCTCAGGATAGCCATGATCAGAAAGTTCCTGACATACAATGAACTCTACATGCGATACGAAAACATAGTAGATGTTGATGTCCATGTAAGTGTGCTGGGCCGAATTTTCTCATTCGGCAATGTGGTGCCAATAACCGCAGCGGGCCTGGGGACAGGCATGAATGTTTCGGGGCAGGAGAAGATAAGCGGATCCGTATCAGTCAAGGGAACGGATGTTCCAAGGGCTCTTCCAAGTGAATGCTTTTATGGCGTCAAGCATCCTTACCTCATCCGGAACGCGATTGCCGATTACGTGAACAAATCGAGCAGTTCATACGAGCTGAAGCAGATTCAGTCGGAGCTCAAGGCCAAAGCTCTCTGAAAGCAAGAGTTGTTTTGGGTGAGGTGGGGGAAACCTCACCCTGGAAGGGAATGGAAAGAATAATTCGCCCATCCCTCCCTTCTGATTCTTATTGTACAGTATTCACTATATGAACTTTGCTTTACGGGGATCGAGATCAAAATATAACAATCATGCCTTGGAATTTTTCTTCTTGCTCGGGCAGTTCATGTTGGGGCAGAGCTTCCACTTTCCCTTCCTGCCGGAGCTTACCTCCATCATGGGCGCGCCACATGTTTCGCATGCAGTTCCGAGTGAGTTTATCGTGCCAAACTGAGGCAGGGGGTATGTTACATCGCAGGAGGGATACCCTTCGCATCCAAGGAACCGCTTGCCACGCTGTGACCTGACAACACGTAGCTGCTTGCCGCATTTCGGGCACTTGCCTATGGAGCCGGTCAGTCTGTTCGTCTCGCAGTTGGGGTCAACACATGATTCGACAGGTTTCTGTCCCCTTGTTATCAGCTTGATGAGTGGAAGACCGCATTTATCGCATTCCTTGCCTGTGGGCTGAATGAGATAACCGGCAGGAAGTGAATAGGTAACCCTGCATTCCGGATAGTTGGAGCATCCGACAAACTTGTTCTGCGGGCCTTCAACGATGCGCAGATCGCCGCCGCATGAAGGGCATTTGCCTATTCTCTTTTCCTGAAGAATTGCCTCCTTGATCATATTGCCAATCTGCGTATTGTTGGCGTTTATCTCGTCAACGATTGAGATGAGCATCTCTCTTGATTCGTCGACTACTTCCTTCATCTCCGCCTTACCATCTGCAATTCTGTCCATGTCCTCCTCGAGGTGGGAAGTCATCTTGCTGTCGCATATCTCGGGGGCGGACTGTTCGAGCGCCGTGGAAACCGATCGGCCCGTCAATGTCGGTTTTATCGTCTGCCCCTGAATGTATTTCCTGTCAATGAGTTTCTGTATTATCTCATGCCTTGTGCTTTTTGTACCAAGACCCTTCTTTTCCATTTCCCTTATCAGTGAACCCTGTGAATACCTGCTGGGAGGCCTGGTCTTGTCCTCGTGGATAGAAAGACTCTCCACATCCACAGTATCGCCTTCCTTAAGCTCGGGAACAACCGACTCATTGAATTTGAAGTATGGATAGTAACGCCGCCATCCTTCCCTGAGCAGTTCTTTTCCCTTGGCTGCGAAGGGCTCGCCTCCAATCTCAAGGTCGATGTCCGTCTCCCTGTAGGATGTCTTGGGCGCCACCGTCGCGAAGAATCTCCTGACAACGAGCTCGTATATTGGCCATTCTCTCTTTCCAATCTTCTTCCTGGAGACAGACTCCACTGGATATATGGGCGGATGGTCGGTGGTCTCAGTCTGGCCACGTGAGGGTATGAGCTTCTCCTGTGCCAGTATCTCT
>JAKAPY010000077.1 GCA_021811925.1 Thermoplasmata archaeon
GAACCCTTTCACTTCAGGTTCAACCTCATCTCCGTAGTGTCCCCAAAGCCGAACTTCTCATAGAGGGGCCGCCCGAAATCCGAGGAATGGAGTGTCATGCGCTCAACACCCCTCTCCCTGAGGTATGCAATGGCGGCCTGAAGAATGGCGGATGCCACACCCTGTCTCCTGAAATGCTGTTCGGTGTACATGGCCATCAGGTATCCCTCCTCAAACCTGCTCAGGCCCAGCTTCGGCTCAACGTCACGGATCCAGACGCAGCCGCTTCCTGCGACAGTTCCCTGCGACCTTGCTATGAACGGCGTTACGCATCCCTTCTCAATTCCAGCTCTCAGCCACTCCGTGTATGCTGGGATGCGGGCCAATATCTCGTCCGCACCCCTGGTGCTTACTTCACTCCAGAGCTTAAACCTGTGCTGCATGAGAGTCTCGATATCGTGGATGGTTCCTGTTGTCACGCCGACGGCGAAGCTTTCCATCATGCTGTTCACAGCAGGTTGCCAGACGTTGAGCAGGTTAAATGATTTTGTCGCCGGGGAAACTCGCAGCGCCTCAGTAAGTTAAATTACGGACATTTGCTGTAGCATTCATGATGCCCGAGGGACATACTGCAGGTGAAAATCAGCCAATCCTGCCGCAGAACACTATTCTTCAGGACGGGAAGCTGTATACACTGAACAGCGCCCCCGGATGGCGGCTGAGGGGACAGCCGGTCATGGAAGTGGAGGGAAGGGAATACAGAAGCTGGAGCCCGTTTACAAGCAAGCTGGCCGCATTCACAATGCTGGGAGGATGCATGCTCCCCTTCCATGGTTCAAGGAAAGTGCTGTATCTTGGCGCCTCTTTTGGAACATCAGTGAGCCACGTCGCCGATATCCTTCCAGACGCCACAATCTATGCCGTCGAGATGGCAAGGGAGCCCTATGTCGGATTGCAGGAAGTGGCTGCCACGCACCAGGGCATAATCCCCGTCATGGATGATGCTTTTCACCCCGAACGCTATTCGGCGGTTGTCGAAGGGCCCGATATTGTCATCGAGGACATTGCTCAGAAGAACATGCTCGACATACTTATCCGCAATATTGAGTCGTTCAGGTCGATCCGTGCCTTCTTCCTTGTCGTGAAATCAAGAAGCATTGATTCTTCCGCCAGCCCCGAACGCATATTCGAGCAGGAGAAAAGGAAGCTGGAGTCCAGACTGAAGTGCGTTGTTTCGATGAAGGACATCTCGAGATATGAAAGGGACCATGCTGTCCTGTCGGGCATCGTCCCGGGTTGAAGTCGCCTGCACGGGCCCGACCCCCTTCAAAGTTTTTTATATGCGGCTCCGGTTATCTGTAACATTCGCGGACAGGGCCGCGGGGAGCTATTGACTGCGATGCTAGGCGGAAACCATAGCAGTATTGAAAGGAAGATCAAGAGGCTCAATGCAATCAGGGCCGAATATGAGGATGACTTGCAGGACCTGAAGAAGCGGCTGAAGAATGATTCCATCACAAAGGAAAAATATGAACGTCTCTCGGCACTCACCGAGTCCAAGGTGGACAAGATCCTGTCGCAGGTCAAGAAGCTCAGGGAGCGTAGAGAGAAGTTCGAATAGGCGCGCATTGGCTGTTTTCATGGACTCGCCGCGCTCCCGCGGGGCAAGTGTTTAATTCAGTGGGTCTGATCCGATATCATGGCTGTGGAGAGCAGTGCAATTGTGGACAGCGGGGTCGGGGACGGAAGCCCTGCCTCAAAGCTCGATTTGCTCCGGGAATCGGTAAGGCGCAGGGGAAGCATTGTCATCGGACTGTCGGCAGGTGTCGACAGCGCCCTGCTTGCAAAAGTCTCGTTCATGGAACTTGGAAGCTCCGCGGTAGCCGTCACCGCGGTTTCTCCGTCCCTTTCATCGCATGACAGGATGCTTGCATCCGAAAACGCAAGGGAGATAGGCATACGCCATGTTCTGGTTGAGACCAACGAGATGGAAAACCCGAGCTACACGGCCAACGACTCGATGCGCTGCTTCCACTGCAAGACGGAGCTGTCGGCGGAACTCTGGTCCTTTGCACGAAAGGAAAACATCTCGTCCGTGGCCCTTGGCGTGAACGCATCGGATGCGGCCGACTTCAGGCCTGGCATCAGGGCTGCCCAGGAAAGCGGAATGTGCTTTCCGCTGAAGGAGTGCGGCATGACAAAGGATGAGGTGAGGGAACTTGCCAGGCAGCTCGGCCTAGCCGCCCATGACAGGCCGTCCAATTCGTGCCTTTCATCCCGCGTCCAGTATGGCCAGAGGATAGACGCGCGCACCCTCCGCATGGTCGAGGAAGCTGAAAACGTCCTGCGCGGACTTGGAGTACGGAACTTTCGCGTCAGGGTCCACGGAAATGTTGCAAGAATAGAGGTGGATGCATCGTCCCTTCCGTCCATTGTCGAGGAAAGCGCAAGGAAAGAAATTGTCAAGAAGTTCAGGGCAATAGGTTTTCTCTATGTTGCACTGGAGCTCGAGGGTTTCAGGTCAGGAAGCATGAACCTGCCGATCAGGAGCATCCCGTAGTACTGCCGCAGTTCAGGCACTTGTAGCAGCTGCCGTTTCTGACAGTCACATGGCCGCAGACGGAGCAGAACGGCGCATCCTGGTCGAACATCAGGCTCCGGTCCATCAGGTCCGCGGCTGGTGCGCGGTGTTCGGCAGTGAACTCATCAAGGGATCTTGTTGCGGGGTGTACGAATGAGGGCCTGCCCTGCTCCTCGTGCTTGTTCTCATCCACCGACTTCTTCACCTGGACAAAGTCCGTGCGCCCGAGGTACTCCATTCCAAGGACCCTGAATATGAAGTCCAGGACGGATGTGCAGCTCCTTATGTTCGGGTGGTCTGTTATCCCCTGCGGTTCGAACCTTGTGAAGGTGAACGAATTAACGTACTTCTCAAGCGGGACTCCATACTGCAGGCCTATGGAGACTGCTATTGCAAAGCCGTTCAGTATGCTCCTGTACGATGAACCCTCCTTGTACATGTCTATGAATATCTCGCCGAGCTTGCCGCTTTCATACTCCCCCGTCCTCAGGAAGAGCTTGTGCCCTGATATCGTGGACTCGAGAGTGAATCCGCCGCGCATCTTTGGAAGTTCCTGCCTTACGCTGCGCGGGAGCTCCTCCGCCCCACGGGCAACAACAGTGCCCGAGCTCAGCGGCTGGGATGCCTTCGAGCCGTCCCTGTAGATTGCTATTGACTTGAGGCCAATCTTCCAGGCGTCGAGGTAAACATCCTGCACGTTCTCCCATGTGACGTGGGATGGCAGGTTGACTGTTTTGGATATCGCTCCGGACATGAACGGCTGCACTGCAGCCATCATCTTCACGTGCCCCATTGGAGCTATGTAGCGTGTGCCCCTGCCGCTTTTGTTTGCGCAGTCGAATATGGGCAGATGCTCGCTCCTGACATCAGGCACAAGCTCCATTGCCTGTACCCCGTTGACGTAATCCCTTGCGGCCTCTATCTGCTCCCTGTCAAATCCAATGTCCAGGAGTTCCACCTCCGAGAGATGGGGCGTGAGGTCGTCAAGCGAGTTCGTCCTCTGCACGTACTCCACAGCTTCCTTTATCTGTTCTTCAGTGAGGCCCCTGGCGCTGAGACCCTCGGCGTTTACAAAGGGACAGCCATCCAGCGTTCCACGGCCGACAAGCGTCTTCACAATCCTGTCCACCTTGTCGCCGGGGTAGCCGAGGCGCCTGAGAGCAACTTCCACCGACTTGTTTACTATCTTGAAATACCCGCCACCCGCAAGTTTCTTCCACTTGACGATTGCGAAGTCTGGTTCAATGCCCGTTGTGTCGCAGTCCATCAGCAGGCCTATGGTCCCCGTCGGCGCAACATTCGATGCCTGGGCATTCCTGTAACCGTACTTTTCACCAAGCTTGATGCACTCGTTCCAGTCGTCCATGGCTGCCTTCAGGATACCTTCTTCGACATACCTGCTGTCGACCCTGTAGAGCGCATCCCTGTGCATCCTCATCACGTTGAGCATCGGTTCACTGTTCAGCGCGAACGATGCGAATGGCCCGAGTATTGAGGCAACTTCAGCGGATGTCCTGTAGCAGTGCCCTGTTATTATTGCGGAAACGGCGGATGCGAATGCCCTTGCTTCCTCACTGTCGTATGCATAACCAAGAAGCATGGCTGTCGTCCCCATGTTCGCGAAGCCGAGGCCGAGAGTCCTGTATATGTGACTGTTGTACGCTATTCTCTGCGTAGGGTATGATGCAAGATCCACTATGATGTCCATAGCGGTTGTGAACACCCTTATCGTGTGCCTGAACCCCTCGATGTCAAACTTTCCGCTTTCATCCACAAACCTTGCGAGGTTGATGGATGCAAGGTTGCATGCCGTGTCATCGAGGAACATGTATTCCGAGCAGGGGTTGGAAGCGTTAATTCTACCGGAATTGGGGCATGTGTGCCATTTGTTGACTGTCGTGTCAAATTGCATGCCCGGATCCGCGGAGGCCCATGCAGCCCTGCTGATAGTCTCCATCAGCTCCCTTGCCCTGAAGGTCCTGGAAATTTCGCCCGTTGTCCTGTGCACGGTGTTCCACGTGCCATCCTTCAGGAATGCATTCATGAAATCGTCTGTGACACGTACGGAATTGTTTGAATTCTGGCCCGAGACAGTGAGATATGCCTCGCCATTGAAATCGGATGGGTATCCCTCCTTTATGAGGGCCCTGACCTTGTCCTCCTCCTTCACCTTCCAGTTTATGAACTGCATGATTTCGGGGTGGTTTATGTCCAGTATTACCATCTTGGCCGCTCTTCTCGTTGTTCCGCCGGACTTGGTTGCACCTGCACCGGCATCAAGCACCTTCAGGAATGACATGAGGCCCGAAGAGGTGCCGCCACCGGAAAGCTTCTCGTCCGACGCCCTGATCCTCGAGAAATTGGTTCCGGTGCCAGAACCGTACTTGAAAAGGCGAGCCTCGTTCTTGACCAGCTCGAAGATAGACATCAGGTCATCGTCGACAGACTGAATGAAGCATGCCGAACACTGTGGCCTGCTGTATGAATCCTGCTGGTTGACCGCCTCCCCCTTGCTGAAGTCCCATGCCCAGTTTCCACCGCTGCCTATGATGCCATACTGGTGATAGAGCCCGACATTGAACCAGACTGGCGAGTTGAATGCAGCAAACTGGTGGACAAGCATGTAGCTGAGTTCAGATTCAAAGTTTGTGGCATCCTGCCCGGAGAAATAACCGTACGACTCTCCAGCCGTTCGTATTGTGTGTGCCACCCGGTAGACAAGCTGCCTGACGCTCCTTTCCGAACCGCCTTCGGGCACACCCGCTTTCCTGAAATACTTGGAAACAGCAATATCAACCGCAAGCTGGCTCCAGTTTTCAGGCGCCTCGATGTTTTCCATGCTGAAAACAACACTCCCGTCCGGCTCCGTGATCTTGGAGTTGCGCACTGCCCACTTGACGGTTGAAAAAGCATCTTCCCCTGGCGCCGTAAAGCGCCTGTCGAATTTCATAAGCTTCGCTGCCGTCTTCTCTTCCTTTGCAGGGTCCATCATACCCGCATCACTTCTTCCGGCCTCTTCCTCTGCATACATGCGACTATTGGGTTCACCACCCATTACTCTCTCAGTTTCCATGACTAGTGCAACCACCCATCATTAATTTTTTCCCCGCTTTCCCGGAGAATGGTAATGTGTTTATCCAGCGCTATAGCCAACGTAATCCGATCCCAACAAATCCGCAAAGGAATAACCCTATTAAGGTATCCCCCAGCACCCCATACGTGCCCGGTGGAAGTCGCGTTATGTTGAGTTCGATATATATTGATATTTGAACTCGGTTTGTGGGAAGAGCTTAATCATATTGATATTCGGATAACTTATCATAATTGTATTCATTATTGTATTCAGAATTTGATTCAGATTATTATTCAACACAGGACAGCCAACGTTTCACATCAGAACTTGAGCTTTTTGAAGGTCAGTTCGGTCCCGAACTGGCACGCAAAAAGCTGCTGTGCACTGCCACTTGAAACTGCGACTTCAACATTTCCGTGAGAACCTACCAGTAGGACGGGGCTGCCTGGTTTCACATCTGAATAGGTCTTCCTGAATTCCACTACCTGCGTGACGTCGCCCGAGTTGACGGATATCCTTTCACCAGTCCTGAAGAGTTTCACAAAGTCTTCGGATCTTATGTTTGTTATTATGTTGCCGAAACCGTCTGCATAGACGCAGATGCCCGAAAGCCCCAGCGGGATTTTTCTCATCTCGCCAAAGCTGAGGTCGTTGGGGATCTTCAGCACAGGACCGATCTTCTCGAAAGGTTCGCCGGAAGCCAGGTAGGCCGCAGCCGGAGCAAAGATATCCCTCCCGTGAAATGTGTTGGAGACAGACTGCTTCTGCACCTTGCCTATGTTTATTTCCCTGACCTCGGGCTTGCCGCATGATTTGGCCGCGGGCATGAGGACACCGTTGTCCGGACCCACGAAGAAGAACTTCCCGGACCTGACAGCTATCGGTTTCCTGGGGGAACCAACACCAGGATCGATGACAACTGTGTGAATTGTTCCCGCGGGGAAGAAAGGAACAACGCTTCGTAGCACGAAGGCGCCGGCCTGGATTGACTGGGGCGGAACATCATGCGTGATGTCCACTATATCCGCGTCGATTCTGGCAAGTATTACGCCTTTCATCGAACCGACGTATCCTCCCGCAAAACCGAAATCGGTAAGCAGCGTTATCAGCGGACGATGTAAAGCAGAACTGTCTTTATCCAATTGAACCACCGCGGATAAATATGAAAGCGGTTATAATATGATTTGTCCGGCAACGATGGCCTTAAGATGTGTCGGGGACGCATGCGATGCCCGGTAGATCACATGCCGTTTATCGCAATCGCCTCGATTTCAACCTTTGCTCCCCTCGGAAGCGCGGCTACCTGGACAGTGGATCTGGCCGGTTTAGTTTCACCGAAAAATCCGCCGTAGGCGGCATTGACCTTCTCAAAATCCTGAAGGTTTGTAAGGAAAATGGTGGTCTTGACGATGTTCCGGAGCGAGCTGCCGGCCGCATTCAGGACAGCCTCAAGGTTTTTCAGGCATTTTTCAGCCTGAACCGCTGCATCATCCGACACCAGTTTTCCGCTTGTCCTGTCAAGGCCCAGCTGACCAGAACAGAAAATGAAGTTGCCGGCCCTGACTGCCTGTGAGTATGGTCCGATTGCCTGCGGGGCAGAATTGCTACTTATCGCTTCAACCAACTGAATGCACCGGCGTGGCAATGGCGCAATTAAGAGAAAACACTTGTGGAAGGGGTTTGTATAAGTGGTTTGAATGTGAAGTGCTGCGGCTCAGGCCCTATTGTGGGACATCCTCTTGAAGAGAGAGATGACCCTGTTGTGGCTGTGCTTCCTTCCGTTGAGGGCTTTGCTCTCCTCTATAGCCTTCAGGTTCAGGTAATCCTGAGTGGACTTTGCATACACTTCTGTTGAATATATTATGTCATACTGCATAGTTTTACACCTCTTTGTTAGGTATTCGCTAATATTAACTGAATATTATTTAGTATATAACCCTATGGAATGAATTCCCTGCATTGAAAATGAAGCCATGTTTGCATCTGCAGATGAAAAGCTTTAACCGAACAAATGACGATACATTCGAGAAATGGACGAAAAAGACATCTTGATTCTCGCACTGCTACAGCAGGATGCTAGGATGCCGCTCAAGGAAATAGGTGAAAAGGTCGGACTCGCTGCACCCACTGTCCACGAGCGAATCCAAGCCATGCTACGCCAGAACGTGATCTCAGGCTTCACCACAATAATAGATCCTAA
>JAKAPY010000078.1 GCA_021811925.1 Thermoplasmata archaeon
GGGCTTCTTCTCGCGCCTCAAGAATACCTGAACATTGAAAGAATCTTTTTTTCATCGTAGCCAAAGGGAAAAAGCATCGTAGCAAGCGCACGTGCAATCAGCCTGGAGTAGTATCCCGCCTCATAGGCATCACTGTCCGTAAGAAGCTGTTCGGGAACAATGCTTCTGTCCTTTCTCGCTGCCGCAACAACATATCTGATGACTTCCCCTGCGCTAACCTCCACCCCGGCTTCCCTGAGTCGCAGCAATGCTATTTGCCTCTCGTTGCTGCTCCTGTATTCATCAAGCGCCTTTGAAACACGCTTTGTTATGATCATGTCTTCGACGGGATAGTTCCCTCTTTTTACATCCTTCACGAGTTCCGCCACCCTCATTATTCCGTTCCTTGCCCTCTTGACAAAATCTTCCACGCCGGTCGAATCGCGCAGGTATTCAAGCATTATGTTCTGGGCAAACCTGACTATTTCGGGAGAATCGGATCTCCTTAGTTCAATCCCTCTGAGCTTGTAAGTGCCATCATCGAAGAGGCCGTAGTATTTGTTGAGGCTGCCCTCTCCGTCCCCCTTGTTGTTCAGGAAAACAATCCAGCTATACCTGCCTTCGACCTCAAATGGTATTCCTGTCTCGCTCCCTATCCTTTCGGCATACTCCAAAGCGTCCCCCTCGCCCTTTATCCAGAGTGAATCTACTATGCCATGCAGCACCCTGAATCCCATCTCTTCCGCCCTTCGCGCGGCATGCAGTAGGATCTCCCTGCCGAATGCATTTATTGATTCGTGGCATTCTATGCTTCCAAATTTGGCATTCCTGAACCCCGTATAGCCAAAGGATGTGACAAGAACCCATTTGAGCGCATTCCTCCTTTTTGCTGCAAATTCATCGCTCATTGTCTTGTACTTTCTGCGCCTCATTATCAGGTTGCCTATGACAGATGGTATAAGTCCTGTCCTGCGTACGCAGAAGTGATATCCGAGTCCGGGGACCTTCCTTCCATCCACTGCGCAGCACTTGCAGTTGAGCGTGTCCACGGATATGTTTTCCTTTTTCATTATGGCCGGGTACAGGGATGAGAAATCAAGACCGAAGACATTGCTGTGAAAGCCTGTTACAGGCGTGTATATGAGTCCTCCCCTGTCAGATTCTATCAGTTCCTCCGCGGTTTTGAACATCTCCGGCCTGTTCTTCTTCCATGGTACAGAGCCGTTCTGCCTCAGCGCCTCCATTGTCTCCATGCTGCTTATGGCAGTGCCTGGGGAAAGTCTGGAAAGCTGCTGCAGTCCCATGTAGGAAAGCCTGGATATTTCCGCAAGCCCCTCCAGCCCAGACTCTATATGCAGGAATGAGTTGCGTGTATCTATGTGAAGTCTGCCCATGAGCATCGCGGGAGACGGCTTGTAGAATATTCTGCCGTAGCTCATGTAGCTCTTTGCCGCATACGACCCCCTAATCCCCGCCTCCCTTCCAAGTGTGAATCCATCAAGATCCAGGCACGCGGCACGCCTGTACATCTGCCTTATTGCAAAAGCATCACCACCATTTGTGAGTATCAGATCGTAATTCTTCGAATTCAGTATTCTTGCCGCCTCCAGAAGCATTCTCTCCTCATCATCCTCGATGATATCGCTGTCTATTGCTATGCTTCCTATTCGCGTGTCTTTTGAAGGCGGGTTCTTTTCAAATGTTATGTCAAGGTGGGCCGTATTGAGGAGTGGCATCTCATAATATATCTCATTCAGAGAATCAAGGCATTTAATCCCGCCATTTCCAGCCGAGATAAACGCAAGCGGAAATATGCCGTTATCAAGCATGAAGCGCTGCTCTATGGGTATGTCTGCATCGTATACGGTGTAGCCCGTGTGGTCTCCAAGCGCATATATGCCTTCCGCAATCTTGTGGTATGTGTGAAAGTCACTCGTGCTTATCTCGAGCATATCGGCAAGCTGCATTTGAGGCGCGGCCTTTCTTACAACCCTCCTCTCGTCCACGCTCTCTATTTTGTCAAGCCTTCGTGCAATTTCATCCAGCGAAGCAGCGTTTCCGCCGACGTGAAATGTTGGCCTGTATCCGAATTCAAACTTCCTTACTTCATTTCCTTTGACCCACAGGACAACGCTGTTCCTTTTCACATCCGTGTAGGCATCTATTATCCACCCTTCCATCCATCCGCTGCCTCTTAGAAATGGTACTTCCGTTTGAGAAGATCTAGTTCCTTCTCCTGCTCTATCATTATGGAAAGCATCATGCCCTCCACGGGATTGACGAGGGCGGCATATGTGGAGGCAGATGAATGATGCCTTGCCTTTGCTATCACTCTTTCAAGGTACGTCTTCTCCTCCTTTCTGAGGGCGCTGCCGAATTTCTCCCAGCGTGAAACAATCCTCTCTATTTCCGTCCTGAACGTTGGAACAGTTCTACCCAGCTCAATCACCTCTGCCGATGAACTCAAGTATGGACCTCTGGTGCCTTTTCTCGCTCCACCTGCTTACTGCCAGAACCTGCCCGTCGCTTTCAAGGTAAAGATCTTCATTTTCCAGCTCAACGTTCACCACTCTTGCGAAGTTCTCATCCACTATCCTTTCCATTTCAGTGCTGGAGCTCACGGATATGCCCGATGTCATAACAGACCATGCGCTGCAGTTCTCTGCAAGTTTTCCAAGATTTCCAACAGTGCTCTTCAGGAGGTCCATTCCCTCCTTCCATCCGACATCGCCAGTGAACAGTTCTGCAACAGATGATACAACAAGGATCGATATGCTGTTGCCACTGGTCTCCTTTGAGGCCGAGCGTGCAATGGCCTCCATCTGATGGGCGGTGAAAGCCCTGGCAATTCTTATCCTGGAAAGCATTTTTCTTCCATCGTATCCGCATCTTTCAGCCAGTTCAGAAATCCTGTACGGGTCAAACGAATTGCCGCCGTCTATCCAGAGCACTATTCCATCAGAAACAGCAAGGGATCTGAAAACGATTGAATGCAGAAGCTTGCCTGTCACCGAAGAGGGCCCGCCTATGAATGTATTTTCTCCCCTCTTTATTATGCAACTGTTACAGTTTCGCCCCTCGATTACAGTTAGAGAATCTGGCGTGGCCAACGCCATATTGCTTTCGAACTTCAACATGTGCTTCTGCTCCCGTCCGGGCATGTATGTAACCAGCCCTGTGCGCTTATTTAAGCAGGGGAGAAGGGAGAGGTGCCCGAAAGCAGCCGAATTGCCCTGCAGCACGGAAACAAGGGCGGCAGTACAAAACTCCGCGGCAGCCCGGCAGCTCACGGATCGCCTTGTCTCTCAGAACTGTCGCAAATGGCACGCGCACCGTTTATCACGTCTTCAATAATGCCGTTTACAAGATTGGCTGTATTTTCGGAATTGGCAATCTGAAAGTCGCTCAGCAGGGAGTGCATGTCCCTCCATATCAGCCTGCACCCGTTCTGTCTTGAAACGACGGATGTCCTGAGGGGTATGTCGACGGAGAGCTCTATGTTCTTGGCAAGCAACATTGAGGAAAGTGCGGGACTGCCGAATGTTATGGTGTAGGCTGTGAAGGGAGTTGCGGCCGCCTCTTCGATTTCACTGCGGTGGTCTATGACCGAATAAAGCGTGAGTCCTTTCTTGGTGATAGACTGGCAAATTGCATCCACAACCGCTTTGGGGGATGAATCGATATCTGTTTTTCGAAGCGACATACGGTATGCGTATTTGCATACCGGCGATAATAGTATGGCATGCGCCTCACTGCGCTGCCGACCGTGCGGCAGGGCGGCTTATTCTTTTATACTACATTACAAATGGGCACTCATGCCTGCTCTAGCTATAGTGGGGCTCCAGTGGGGAGACGAGGGGAAGGGCAAGATCACTGATTTTGTTTCGGATTCCGCCGATTGCGTTGTAAGGTTTCAGGGAGGCGCAAACGCGGGTCATACCGTGGAGTTCGGCAAACAGACATTCAAATTCCATCAGGTGCCATCGGGTGTTCTACACAAGAAAGTGACCGGCATTATCGCAAACGGCTCGGCGGTTGATCCAGACGAGCTCATGTCTGAGTTGAAAACACTGGCCGACAGGGGCTACCGCATAAGCAAATTCCACATCAGCGACAGGGCGCATCTCGTTATGCCGTACCACAAGCAGATTGACGGTCTTGAGGAGTCCTTCAAGGGCGGACGCGCTGTGGGCACCACCAGGAAGGGAATAGGACCATGCTATTCGGACAAGGCCTCAAGGATAGGCTTCAGGGCCGGCGATCTTCTCGACGTGGAGTCTCTTGGTCCGAAAGTCGACATGGCTGTAAGAATGAAGAAGGCGTATGCATCCGCTCTTTCAGGAGAGCTTGAAGTCGATGCGGACACGCTTATGAAGAAGCTTGTGGAGTGGTCCAGGGCGCTTTCGCCTTACATAACGGACACCTCGCACCTTATCAACGACATGGCTTCAAAGAGGAAGAATGTGATATTCGAAGGTGCCCACGGCCTGATGCTCGATATTGACCACGGCAACTATCCGTATGTCACTTCCTCCAACATTGTGACAGGAAATGCATTCACGGGCAGCGGGATGGATCCCAATCACAGGCTGAGTGTAATCGGTGTGCTCAAGGCCTATTCGACAAGAGTCGGGGGCGGCCCATTCCCGACAGAACTGAGTGACGAAGTCGGTGAACACCTGGCGCTCAAAGGCATGGAGGTAGGCACAACTACGGGCAGAAGAAGAAGGTGCGGCTGGCTCGATCTATTTGCGGCCAAGTACGCCCTCAGTCTCTCCGGTGCCACCGCGATTGCGCTCACAAAGCTTGATGTCCTGTCAGGCATAGACCGCATAAAGATCGCAACAGCCTACAGGTACAACGGTGAGAAGCTCAAGCACTATCCTCAATCGGTCAAAGTGCTGGAGAATGTTCAGCCCGTATACAGGGAATTGCGTGGATGGGGCGAACAGCTAGATGAGGGAGTGCACAGGTGGACAGACCTTCCAGTCGAGACGAGACGATACATTTCATTCATCGAGGAATCTCTCGGAGTAAAGGCGAAGAGAATATCGGTTGGTCATTCGAGGGAGCAGACAATAATCAGGGGCAAGCTCTCGTTTCTGTGACCCTCTGCTGTCCGCAGATTGCCGGTGAGACTGTTTTCAGTCAATGATTTATACAATGATGTTTTGAACACACATCAATGACCCCCTTGGTTACACTTTTCAATTTCCTTTTGATTGTGGTCGGGGGCTTCTCCGCAGGTCTTCTCGGTTCATTAACTGGCCTTGGCGGGGGGACCGTCCTTGTTCCGCTGCTGACAATTTTCTACGGAATACCAATAATCTACGCCACAGGCGCCAGCCTAATTTCGACAATTGCAACTTCGGCAGGTTCGGCAAGCGCGTATGTGAAGGAGCGGATTTCCAACGTCAAGATAGGCATCGGTCTGGAGGTTGCAACAACTGCAGGTGCCATCATAGGGTCGCTGCTCGCTGTTTATGTCTACGACCATCGACTGCAGTGGATCATCTATGTTCTCTTCGGTGCAGTGCTCCTCTTCTCGCTCTATCCTACCGCACAAAAGGGAAGGCATGAAATACCTCCGCTGAAGAAACCGGACTGGACAACACGCATTTTTCAGATGACAGGCGTATATTACGACGCCAAGTTGAAGAAAGATGTGCACTATAACGGCGTCAAGTGGTGGGCCGGCGAAATAGTAATGCTTTTCGCGGGTATCATCTCGGGCCTGCTGGGCATCGGAAGCGGTGCGATGAAAGTCCTGGGCATGGACTGGGCAATGAATCTTCCCATGAAGGTAACCACCACGACAAGCAATTTCATGGTTGGTATTACTGCCGCCACCGGCAGTTCAATCTACTGGTATGCAGGATACATACAGGTCTTCATCGCGGCCGCAACCGCCATCGGAGTGCTTGCCGGTTCTTTCGTTGGTACGAAGATACTTGTGAGGATGTCAAACAAGAACATAAGGTGGCTTTTCTTCGCCGTTCTCTCATTCCTCGGAGTTGAAATGCTTCTGAAGGGGCTCGCATCCAATAATTCATTTGTAACATCGGGCACCGTCAGGTTAGCCCTTTCGGCTCTGACTTCTGTCATACTTATTTCATGTCTCTTCCTCGTGATCAGAAAACAGGAGGCGGAAGATGTCAAAGTATGAATTCAATGACATTCTGAGCGTCGTGCTGAGACTCGGTGTGGTCATAAGCATCATTCTCCTTGCCACCGGTGTCGCCCTGATATTTATGATGCACGGAGCTGATGGCTACAGCATCGATCAGATTGCAAGCTACGGAACCGGCACGGGCGCATCCAGCTTCTCACTCAACTCCTCTTCCCTGCCCCTTACTGGTTTACTTAACGGCGTCATCCATCTCAACGGCCTTTATTTCATATCGCTTGGATTGTGGGTCCTCATATTCACACCCATTTCAATCGTACTCATTTCTCTCGCCGAGTTTGCCTATCTCAAGAACAGGCTCTATGTCGCATTGAGCATCATTGTGCTCTTCGATCTTTTCTTCGCAATGTTAGTCGTTCCAATCTACTTTCATGTGTGAAGCACGCGCAGCAGTCAGCCCGTTTTGAAATGACAATATTGCACAAGGTTAAATTAGACGTAGTTGAGTCAATGAGCATGCCAAACAAGCGTTCTTCAGCAGTCTACGGGGGCCCTGAGAGGGCTCCAAACAGGGCATTCATGAAGTCAATGGGCTTGACAGATGAAGAGCTTTCAAAACCCATAGTTGGTGTTGCCGCGGCCTGGAATGAAGCAGGACCATGCAACATTCACGCACTTGCACTTGGACAGAAGGTCAAGGACGGAATCAGGAGCAGTGGTGGAACGCCAAGACTGTTCACCACGCCGGTCGTTATTGACGGCATTGCGATGGGAACAGAAGGGATGAAGTACTCCCTGGTAAGCAGGGAACTTGTCGCCAACACGGTTGAGCTGACTGTAAACGCACACGGTTATGATGGTTTTGCCGCACTCTCGGGTTGCGACAAGACGAATCCGGGTATGATGATGGCGATGGCTAGGCTCAACATACCATCAATTGTCATGTACAGCGGAACCACGCTGCCGGGCAGTTACAATGGCAGGGATATTGCCATAGGAGATGTGTATGAAGCAGTGGGCTCGTACTCGGCGGGCGGCATGACTCTTGAAGAGCTGAAAAGGATGGAGGACTGCGCCATTCCAACCGTAGGCGCATGCGGAGGGCTCTATACAGCCAACACCATGGCGATGATGACAGAAGCGCTCGGACTTTCATTGATCGGCAGCGCTTCTCCTCCAGCCGTTGACGGTTCCAAGGGCTCATTTGCATTTCAAACGGGATCTGCATTGATGGAACTCGTCGAAACAGATCTCAAGCCCAGGGATATACTTACATTCGAGTCTTTCGAGAATGCTGTTACAGTCCTGATGGCCTCGGGCGGTTCCACCAATGCGGTGCTCCACCTCATCGCAATTGCTCACGAGGCAGGCATCAGTCTCGGAATGGACGATTTCGAATCAATTGGGAATCGCGTGCCCGAAATAGTAGACATGAAGCCAGGCGGACGGTACGTCATGGCGGACCTGCACCGCGCCGGTGGTGTCCCGCTGCTGATGAGGAGGTTGCTTGAAGCAGGTTTTCTGAATGGTGGCGCAATGACCGTATCGGGCAGGACATTGAGGCAGGAGCTCGAGTCGGCTTCGGCAAATCTCC
>JAKAPY010000079.1 GCA_021811925.1 Thermoplasmata archaeon
TCCGGATCTGAAGGGGTGGAAACCGCCCGTGCAGCTTGCTTCCGCATCGACAGGAAGAGGGCTGGACCAGGTGCTTGAATTCATCGGAAGGCACAGGGCCTGGATTAGCCAGCCTGAGCGCTTCCTTGAAAGAAGATCCAGGCAGGCAAGGAAGGAGATTTACGACCTTGTCACAATGGAAGTGCACAGGCTGATTGAGTCGAAATTCCCTTCAGGCAAGCTCGATGCAATCGTGAAAGATGTCGTGCAGGGGAAACTGAGTCCATACGAGGCGGCCGAGAAAGTGGCTGCTTCCGCGATCAGGTGAGCCGGGCGGTGCCAGCAGACCGGAGCTGCGCATAAAGAATTATAATATGCCCTGACATACAAACTGAAAAAGCCGGGATGACAGAGTGGCCATGTGGCAGACTGCAGAGTTTATGCCGAAATCTGCAGACAGGAGTTCGAATCTCCTTCCCGGCTCTTCTTCCAAGAGTTCATAACTGTGGGCATCCACCGCTTATACATGGTTGAAAGGAGGACCAGGATCAATTGTATTGCCCCCTCCCTAACCTGAGAAAGCGAATGACGTTCCTGTTCTAACCTGGCGGTTGTTAAACAAAAGGAGGTCTATAGAATCGCTCAACAGTCAAGCTGTCGGGCATAGAAATAAAAGTGTGATCAGGACTGAGTAATAGCTCAGGAAAGGTATTCAGAACCTTGCGGAAGAATTGAAACTTGCCTTATGGAGATCCGAGCTCCAGTCGTGGTGAATAGAAATCAGGCGGAATTTTGCAGAGCTACGTTTAATGTTACAAAGACAGGTTGCCCCAATCCCTGAAGTGAAGCTGTGATGTGCAATATCTGATTACCGATGTCAGTTCCATAGGAAGAGCCAGCATAGGAAGAGAGTGTGTTATAATTGTATGTCAAACTCGCACCAAAACCAAATCGATTCACACCTTCGCTGCTGGACTGGTTTTTGAATCCCGCTTTAGCTTGAAACGGGTACGAGCCCGAGGCTCCTTGTGTATTGACTTGCGCTTTTGAGACATTTGTATAGGGTGGAATAGGACCAGTCCAAGGTCCAAGCCATACATCATTGCTCCCTCCGAGTACGGCCATTCCGCCAAGATTGTCAGACCAAGTATTTGTCACAGCCAACTGAACGCCAGTGGGTCGCACGTCCGAAGATACATTACCTGTCACGTTGATATTGACGGTGGCTACAACCGTCCTCTGATAAGGGTCGTAATACACGAACAATACAGCCTGCAATGTCAAGTTCGAGCGTAGGTTGTGGTAAGATAAATTAGTAATTGAAACGAAGACTGATTTGGGAATTTGTTGCAGATCTGTATAGTTGGCGAAATTCTCTGCGATGGTCCCATTCACAACCTTGTTGTCTGTGGCAAGACCGGGATAGGGATTCTGATCAACATAACGCAGATAACCAAACACTGAGGATCCCGCGACAATTGTCACTACCACAATGATGACAATCACTTTGTTCCTGATAGTCCATTTCATTCCGGTTCCACCATGCCGGGTATGCTGAAGAAGTCCACTCCGCTATTTTGCTATTGTGATATGAACTTCGAGCATCCAGACCTATCTATCCCCGCTGTTGGGCGATGTTCTTGTGTCATGGGTTAATTTTCATCACCCACCCGACTGCTCTATAACATTCGCAATAGACCCTGAGTATTGATTGGAGCCTTAATGGATAGAAGAAGTGGAGATGGCGGCAAAGTCTGATGTCGAGATTTAGTTCTTTTGCCACGTTTTGCCTTCGATCTTGATAGATTACGGGTATGAGCCGCCGTAGAAAGACGATATTGGCAGACCTTTTGTGACATTAGTTATCAGGGTTGAATTGTTGTTGCTCAAATATCGAGGCAATGCGACCAGGAATGGATCGATTAGTGCCTAAGCGCAGACTATATATTGCGCATTTGAGCATTAATACAATGTGAAAGGGCAGATGTTTCTCACAGGGATGTCTGTTCTGATTCTTGGAGCTTTATTGGTGTCTTTGTTTCTTTCTCAAATAGTCGAATCACCCCTCGAGACTGCTGTTGCCGCAACTCCCTCACCGCTGGCAATTTTGTATCTGTTGAGCTTTCCCCTTTTGATAGCCGGCTTTGTCATTACTCTTTTCGGGTACGGAGGATTAACAAAAGAGGGCAAAAGTTGAATGATATTTCCATGAAAGAGGCGAGGGTGATAAGGCAGCGTGCTTTCTATCCTGAAATCTGTCGGTAGGTTTGCTAATGTGTTGCATCTAGGTGTTGGATGCAAGGTTCACATTTCAAGTTCGGGCACAAGTTTCATAAGAAGAGTCTGAGCTATCATAAACAATGTAGGTCTGGCTGTTTCTCGCGGGGTTGTTTATTTTCATAGTCAGCCTGATTGTGGCTGCTACATCCTTTATTTCGATGTCGCAGGTATCTAGATTTGAAAGCACTCCTCCTCTGCTCCCATGGTTGCTAACATTCAGTTGGATATTCACTTTAGTTGGTTTCTTTGTTACGATTGGAGGGTACGGTTCTGAGTCTGAAAAACATGGAACGGAACATGAACACAAAGGATGAAGCTGGGGAATATCAAAGCGCTGTTGAACTGTAGAATCCCTCACAGTGTAATGTTGGCCAAGGGTGATATTTATAGAACAGCCAGAATTCAAGTTCTCCTCTTCATGGAAGTACTATTATCTAACCTCAGGTAACTCTTCGGATTTGTAATTGAGAACATGCGATGGCCAGGCTGCGGCATGAAATGGGGACTGTAATCGATACCCGTCCAATCATCACTTGCGCTTGCTGATCTTGACGCCATCCTGCGTGACCTTGATGTCGAAGTGGTCCCCATGGTATTCGACATTGCGCAACGCCATCGCCTTCCATCCTTTAGGGAGGCTTGGTCTGCACCCCGAAAGCCCTTCCTTTCCTGGCCTTCCGTCCGGCTTCAAGCCAAAAAGCCCTTCAATAATGCACTGGACGTAGAGGGAGGAAGACCACCCCTGCGCAAACTGTCCGGTCGGGGTAATGCATTCAGAACTATAGACTTCGTTTATTCTTCCCGGATCAGGACTGTAGAACGAGAGCATCGGGAAGGTGCTGAGCTCCCTGAAACCATGCTCCGGCATATCGTTGTTGTAAGCTGCAAGCACAAACCATCCAGTCATCAGGGGCCACACCTGGCCGGTATGGTATCCCCTGTCGTACATTGGATCGGTGGAAGACATGGAGCGCAACCCCCAGCCCACAACCATGTCCTCACCACCCATCATCCTTACGAGTTCAGAATAGCGAGGCCCCTGCGCGTATATCGCAGGCACTATTTCCATTGCACTTTTGATGAATCTTGGCTTCCCCTCGTGCACTGAATCGACAACCGAAAAGCCATCCCCGTTATCACGGAAAAATTTCCTGTCAAAGTTCAATTTGCATTTTTCAAGCAGCTCTTTACCGTTTCCCGTCAGTGCTGAATATTCCCTCAGCGACTCCAACCACCATGAGTTGATATCGATGCACGCGCCATCCCTCCTGTCAGCCCACGACTCCGGCCAGCCGATCAGCCCATCTGAGAATCTGTTCTCAATGAGTCCATCCCCATCAGTATCGCACGACCTGCAGAATTCAACCGCCTGGCTTATTTCCTCGACAGGCGGAGGCACCCCTGTCCACCTTGAAAGGTTGACTTGGGATATTATCCAGAGCGGCGTACTGTCTATCGACATGTACATTGTTGGAACATCATTCTTCCCGACCCTGTAGATTGCGTTGCTCCTGTTCTTATCTGTCAAAGGAAGCTCATGCGGTATCCGTCCGTTCCGTGAAGCAAGATAAAGGGTCTTCAGATGCTCAGATGCGAGCGATGCCAAACCGCATTCCGCCGCGGCAAGGCTCATCCACTCGCCATCACGGCCGAAGAACCATGAGAACTCAGGGAAGCCGGCATAAAACCCGTTTCCAAACTCGGACTCGCTGTAGAATTCGAGTATGTCGTGTTTGGCCCAGAGGAATGCCTTGTTGAAGGCGAAGTCCGGTGTTGTCAGTACACATGTCTCTGCCGCTTTTTCGTGGAAACCGATATGCCTTTCAAAATCCAGGTCCGTTTCACCGGAGCTGCCTGGACAGACAATAAGCGTTGCCTCCCGGCAGTTCGGGAATGTCACCGTGAGCAATCTGCCGTCATATTCAACCCGGGCTGCTTCTCCCCTGGCGATGTACCTTGTTGAGGCGAAACTGCTCTGAATGATGTGAGATTCGCCTTCACTGATGAAGGTGTAGCCGGTCGCCGCCTCCTCGTCCGGCCACATTTTGTAATGGCTGGGTTGAATCTTGAATGTGACTTCATGCAAGCCGCCCGACCTGACTGCGAGACATAATGGGGAAGCATCATACTGGATGAAATCCAGGCGCTCGGCATCGCCATAATCCCTGTATGTGCAATGCAATTTTCTCACATACTTCCTGAAGAGTGCATCAGACGGCTTGCCATCAATATACATGGAGATTGATGCAAAATGCTGCATGCCGCCTTCCCAGAAACCTGTCCTGTATCTGCCTGAGGGCGCTGTGTAAATGCTCCCGTTCTGAAGCACGATCATGTGAGTTTTCTTTCCCTTGACAAGCGATAGATTGTTCGTTCCTGCGCTCCCTGCCCGGTGGCTTACAATCCACACATCCATTCTCTTTCGGTTGTCGCTCTCGGCGAGCTTCCTGCATGCATCAAATTCGTTTCGTGGGAATTCCAAGTGCATCCACTCCTTTCTGATTGTCAGAGTCAGTTTTCAAGACTTGCCTCTGGAAGATCTAATTCCGTTACCGACTCGTATGTCGAATATGAAAAGCTTATCGTCTTCAAGGGTTGCAGCACACTATTATTTCAAAACCGCTTCTTTGCCCGTCGCGGCGCCTTTTGTTAAGCTCATTCGACTTCCTCCCATGAATGAATTCATGGGCATTCGCGACATTGGATGGCCATACCCACCGTGCAGGAGCCGGGTCTTCCACACGCGCTCATACTCGGGCAGAGGGTGAAGCTGCATCTCGCAAAGCATCTTGCAGGAGAGCCGGATCACCTGTTAGCCAATATGCTTGCCCTTTATTCTGACGACGAAGTGCAGCGGGCGATACACAAACTACACACATATTATTATCTTAATCAATCGCTCGAAATACAACGATCACTCTCAAGGCTGTGTAATTGGCAACGGCTATATAGTAAGCTTCTGATTTGCCCTGTATGGAAAATGAGATACGAAAGAAGCCGTACGCTTGGGTCGTTGCCATTTTAGTTGTGGCGGTTGTTGCCTTCGCAGGAGGGTATGCTGTCCACCCAACCACGACTGCTGCTACGCCAAAAGCAAACGTTACTTTTTACGAGAGTTTAGCGCCAAGTGAGTCGTCTTACTTCCAGAATATCCTGATACCGCAGTTTGAGCAGGCGCATCCCAACATAACAGTGAGTTTTGTGAACCTGCCTTCGGGTCAGCCCGCATCGGAGATACAGACACTTGTTCAGAGCCATGACGTTGGAGCCTCACTCGTCGGGCTGGACAATCTGCTTGTCGGAGAAGTGATTTACACATCGTCCGGTTCTGACTTGATGAACCTCAACCCGATACTTAGCACAATGATGCCCAGCGGTCTTATTCCAAGTGCGGTCAACATGACCCACTATGAGCAGTCAGTGTTTGGTGCCACATACTTCATTCCGTTCCGTTCCAACATTCCGCTTGTTTTCTACAGCAAGACAGCGTTCGCCAAGGCTGGAATAACAACGCCGCCAGCTAACTGGAGTGCTATGCTCAGCGCAGCACAGAAGCTCGGAAACCAGTCTGTAATGTTCCAGGGTGCAGCCAACACAGGAACACACACCGGTTCAAGCACCGCGACAGAAATGTACCAGTGGATGGTTCAGGCAGGCGGGAATCCGTTTGTCCTCAACGACAGCGGCGATCTGGCAGCATGGCAGTACGTTTACAACCTTAGCGCATCCTTCAACCCCGGATACACCGGTGGCTATTGGGGGAGCTACGCCGGGCTCGCAAAGGGCTCCTACCAGATACTTGACTACCAGTGGCCGTACATATACACACAACTGACTACAAACGCCACCTACGGCATGTCCAGCTCAACTCTTGGTGTCTACCCCGGACCAGTCGGTCCTAAAAACGGCAACCACCTGCTTGGTGGCGACGTTCTGGTTATACCCAAGGGCGCAACAAACGTGCCTCAGATAGAGTCGCTTGCAAACTTCCTGCTAGGCGCTCAGGCGCAGAGGGAGACGCTGCTCAACCTTTCATGGGTCGCAGTCAACTCGGCAGCCTATACCAACCTGCCTGCAAACTATTCGCAGGTCGGAAACGCGCTTCAGCAGGCAATCAGCACAGGTGTGTTCCTCAGGAACCCAACCCCGTGGATAAGCTACTGGCAGGTAGTATGCAGCGATGCCTTCACACAGATAATAGTCAACCACGCATCGTTCAGCACAATACCAAGCATACTGAGCACCTACAACCACCAGATGTACACTTACCTCCAGACAACCTACAACTCCACTGTTGCCAACACATATGAGTCTGGCGGGTACGCTCCAATATCTGTCTGAGCAGAACTGAATTCAGGCTACCAAACCATTTACACCAATTTCTTTTTGAAGGGCTGATAAGATGTTCAGGTGGAAGGAAGATTACACAGCATATTTGTTGATCCTTCCGGCCGTCGTCTACGTTGCCTTTTTCTCATTCGTGCCTTCCATACAGGCAGTCTATGAAAGCTTCCAGACGCCTTCAAAGCAGTTCGTGCTCAGCAACTACCAGCTTCTGTTTCAGGGCACCGACCTCCGTAATTCTGTCTACAATACCATTGTAATTACTCTGCTCGCTCTGACAATACAATTCATTGTAGCCCTGGTGATCGCCACGATACTCATGAAGGAGTTCCGCGGCAAGAACATCTTCCAGGTCGGGTTCATGATTCCTTTCGGTGTCGCAACTATCGTTGCCTCTTATGTTTTCGGGAACAACAACATATTCGCTATAAGCGGCGGTTACGCAAACACGATACTCCATTACATAGGTCTGCCTCAACCGCAGTGGATTAACCCCAATAGCTACATTTTCAATGTCCTGGGCCTTGTAATAGCCGATAGCTGGAAGAACACACCCATAGTCGCAATCGTGCTTCTGGCCGGCATGACGACAATACCGCCTGACATTTATGCGGCGGCTACTGTCGATGGAGCGGGTGCCCTTACCAGATTCTTCAGAATAACTCTCCCCAACCTTTCGAACTATATTGCAATAGCCCTCATAATCAGGGGAGTCAGCGAATTCAATATATTCGCGATGGCACAGTTCCTGTTTCCGCACAAGATTCTCACCACTCTCGTATTCAGCTACTATGGGATTTCAGGAACCACTTACCTTTCTTATGCTGTGGCTACGATTCTGCTTGCATTCATCGTCGTATTTTCAACGCTGGTACTGGTGTACAGGAGTTGGTCACAGAAATCATGAACAGAGCATGGAGGCTTATCCCATTGTACATCGGCGTGGTGATTGTACTGCTGTACACGCTATTCCCACTCTACATTCTGTTCCTGCTTGCCTTTACACCGGCTGCCTACACTACAATTGCCGTCCATACGGGTAACTATCCAACACTCTACCCCGCCGGATTCACACTCTCCAATTTGCAGGCCGCG
>JAKAPY010000003.1 GCA_021811925.1 Thermoplasmata archaeon
GATCTCACTATATCGAAGTTCTTTATGATGTCGAGAGCGTTGTCGGAAGTCATCCTTTCCTCGAACTTCACAACCTTGACTGTTGGATTGATATCCCTGATGCTCTCTTCAGCCGAATCTATCTTCTTCCGCCCGACATCCTTCTCTGAATGAATGATCTGCCTCTGCAGATTACTGAAGTCCACAACGTCGAAATCCACAATCCCAATTGTTCCCACTCCCGCCGCGGCAAGATATAGCAATAGCGGAGATCCCAGGCCACCAGCGCCTATCACGAGCACTTTTGCCCTCTTGAGCTTTCTCTGGCCCTCGAGCCCCACCTCCGGAAGGAGGAGGTGCCTGCTGTACCTCTGTATGTCGTCGTATGTGAATTCGCTTGCCAATCCTGTCGAACCACCCGCTATGGATGGTATTATGAAAACCGTGTCTCCCTCTGTGACAGGTGTCTGGCCGCGCTGCAGATACCTTATGTCCTCATCATTCAGGTAAACATTAACAAAATTTCTGAGCTGCCCACCCTCGTCGAAAAGGTGGCGCTTGATCTGCATATTGGCCGTTGCCAGATTTCGAAGGACTTCATCTACTGTCCTGCCCTCCGCCGAGACTGCATCCCTGTTGCCGACATATTGCCTCAGTGGCGTTGGTATCATTACTTTGACGCTCATTCTTCCTCCTCCCAGAATTTTTCCGACAGGTATTTCTGCCCGCCGTCCGGAAACACGGTGACAAAGGAGCCTCCGCCTGCTTCCCTGGCCATCTTCATGCACGCAACCAGAGCCGCCCCGGAACTTGGGCCAACAAGTATCCCTTCATGCCTCGCAAGCTGCCTTACTGCCTTCTGTGCTTCCTCCGTGGATATTTCAACATTCATGTCCGCAAGACTTTCGTCGAGTATGCCTGGACGTATAGATGCATCCATTCTCTTCAGTCCCTCGAGCCCGTGGAAGGGGCCATCCGGCTGTACAGACACTCTCTTTATCTCGGGGAATGCCTCCTTCAGATAGCGGCTTATTCCGGTGAAAGTGCCGCCCGTGCCAAGACCGGCTACAAAATAATCGAAGTGGCCCCTTGTCTGGGCGACTATTTCCCTTGCCGTCCCCTCATAGTGTGCCTTCCAGTTGCTGTTGTTATTGTACTGGTCGGCGTAATAGTAAAGTTCGGGCTCGTCTTCTGCCATCTTCCTGGCGGCCCTCTGTGAACCGTCTGTCCCCTCAAGCGGGTCAGTGAGCACGATCTCCGCGCCATAAGCTGTGAGCAGGTCAATCTTCTCCTTCGCAACATTCTTCGGTACCACCAGGGTGCACCTGTACCCCTTGACAGCACATACCATTGCATAGGCTATTGCGGTGTTTCCGGATGATGCGTCAAGCAGAATCCTGTCCTTTGTCAACTTGCCTTCCTTCTCGGCATCTTCGATGATCTTAAGCGCCGGCCTGTCCTTCACGCTCCCTCCCGGATTGAACCATTCTGCCTTTGCATAGATCCTGGTTCCGGGCATTTCGGCTGTCAGCTTCCTTATCGCAAGGAGGGGTGTGTTGCCAATCCTGCTTAACAGGGACCAGCTTGCCTCGTAGGTCAGATTGCTGTGCATCATTTTTCATCACCCACGGCTTCCTGAAATACCTTTAGTCCAAGGGTTGCACATTTGATCCTTACTGCGCTGAGAGGGATGTGGAGCATCTCCTTGATGTCGTCAGGGCTCAGACTCATTGCATCGGTAACACTCATACCCTTGAGCCGGTCGGTAAGCATTGAGACAGATGCCTGGCTTATTGCGCAGCCTCTGCCATCGAATTTTATGTCAGCTATGACACCGTTGTTCACCTTGAGATACATGCTTATGTCGTCGCCACAGACAGGGTTGTTGCCGTGTCCGAATTTGTCCGGATGGTCTAAGCTGCCCTTGTTGTGCGGTTTCTTGTAATGCTCGAGTATCTCCTCTTGATAAATGTCATAGGCCATGTCAAAATACCTCAATTCGCAAGTGCCGGCTCGCGGAGCCAGTCATACCCTTTTTCCTCCAGTTCCTTGGCAAGCTCCTTGCCTCCGCTCTTCACGACCTTCCCGTTGACCACGACGTGGACGTGGTCTGGTGTGATGTACTGGAGCAGCCTCTGGTAGTGGGTGACAAGCACAAGGCCGATGTTCGGGCCGGCCATCAGGTTGATTGCGTTTGCGACTATCTTGAGCGAGTCAATATCAAGGCCGCTGTCGGTCTCGTCCAGTATTGCAAATTTGGGCTGCAGGACAGCCATCTGAAGGACTTCCGCCCTTTTCTTCTCTCCGCCGGAAAAGCCCTCATTCAGCGAGCGCCCTATGAAGTTCTCATCTATGCCGAGCGTGTTGACCTTCTCCTTGAGCAGCCTGAAGAACTTGGTCGGGCTCAGCTGGTTGTCACTGTGAACTGCGTTGTACGCTATCCTCAGGAAATTGCCAAGCCTTACACCCGGCACTTCGACCGGATACTGGAAACCGAGGAAGAGGCCGAGCTTCGCCCTCTTGTCAGGAGGGAGTGACAGGACATCGGTCCCGTCAACCGTGACATGGCCGCCTGTTATCTGGTACTTGGGATGGCCCATGAGCGAGTAGCTTAGAGTGCTTTTCCCTGATCCGTTGGGTCCCATGATGGCATGGATCTCACCCTGCCTGACCGTAAGGTCAATGCCCTTCAGTATCTGCTTGCCTTCGATGTTGACTTTCAAGCCCTTTATCGAGAGTTCTGATGCCATTTCTATACCTCTTGAAGTTCCCAGGCACTGTTTCGTTTTCATCCATGAGGCAAATCATATTTAAACATATCTTACTGTGTAAATTGCACAATGTTAATATACGCTTACGAATTTAACTAAAAGAGGTAAGAAGTTGGACGCGGACATTTCGATGCTGGGCGAGTCGAAAGCCCGGATCATAGACTTCCTGGGTGAAGGCGAGAAATCGGGCAGAGATCTTTCAGCGATGCTCGGCATCAACCAGACTGCAGTCAGGGAACATGTCCAGGCGCTGGAGCGCATGGGTATTGCCCATGCAAGATTTGTCAAGACAGGGGTCGGGCGGCCGAAGAAAAGGTATTCCCTTACTCCGTTTGGAGTGGAGCTGCTGCCAAAACATTACGATGTCATGCTTAATACACTCATCAAAAAGATCTGGGAGAAGGGAGGAGATGCCCTGCTCAGCCAGTTCATGTCAGACGTTGTCAGGGATCTTGCGGACAGCACGGCGAAGGATGAGAATCTCACGCTTGACCAGAGGATCAGCAGGGTTGTCGGATTCCTGAACAAGCTCGGGTTCATGGCCACGGTGGAAAAGGAAGGGGAAAGGCTGTTTGTGGTGAGACACAACTGTATTTTTAACAAGACGGCAAAGCTGTATTCGGGCGTCCTGTGCGGTGAGTGTGACACCGCCCTTATCAGGGAGCCGATAGGAAGGAAGGAAATCGAACTTGTGGAATGCATAGGAAAGGGTGACAATTCCTGCAAGAACCTTATAAAGGCATGAGGGCACTGAGTTGTTCACCAATTCGAAATGTGTAAAATAAGTGCTTTATATCCTTTCTGCGTCTGTTGCTGTTGGAATGTACAACAAAGCGATCGTACAGCTTGCGGTGTTCGCGGTGGCGGCACTTCTGCTTGCCCCTGTCCTTTTCAGCGGAGTGGCACGCGCCGACAGCGGAGACAGGGAGACATCTGTCAATGTCCAGAACACGGGCGGCTATTTCAGTATCGATTCGCAGTCGACCAACACTGTTGGCCCCAAGAACGAGTACAACATGGTTTTCACAGGCAACACATTCCTGATGCAGTTCAAGAATAATTCCCAGACCACAGGCTACAGCCTGCAGTTCAGCGTCCAGCTTGAGAACCTCACGCTTGCCACATCGAACGGGACCATTCCACTCCTCAACTTCTCACAGCAGGAATTTGAGGTATCCAGCGCACCAATGACAATGAATGGAATGCAAGTGTTCGCGCTTTCCACAGAGTCTGACATGGCAAGATTCATAATGACAATACAGGTTGTGAACGCGCCGTTGTCGGCAAGCCTGCCCAACGGCACCGACAGTTCCCTTCTGACGCCAAACCAGGTAGAGATTTCATTTTACATCCTCCTGTCGAACCAGGCCGAAGGCGGCTACCAGAACATGCAGATGGGAGCGGCAACACACGGGGGCAACATAACCCTCAAGCTGGGCCTGAGCGCGGGAAACGCCACAGTACTCGGTATAGCGAATATGAACTCATACTCACAGGTCGAGTTCCTTCAGGGGAAGAATAGCGGGTACTTCGCATGGGACAATATGGCTAATGAGGGAGGAAAGAACGTGACGGTTGGATCACACCTGTCCTCAAACGGTACCCTTTCGCTTGTATACCCCTATGCAACCACCATAATACATGACCCGGCGATCGGCATTTCGCCAAGCACCATCACAAGCCTTGTGACTTCCTCGATTGGGAATATTGTAATATATGCTGTGACACTAGCAGTTTCAGCCGTGCTCATCGGCGGCGCAATAGCCTTCAGGCGAAGGCGGCAGTGAGCGCGGGGGAACACAGTGCGTAGATGACATTGTTCACGCTTGGAACGGCAGAGAATATAGTTGCTGCACTCCTTGCCATTCTCTCCTTCACGCTCTTCGTCATTTCAATAGCAGCCTATATGAGGCACAGGAGCGCCAGGATCGCATTTGTTTCCGCGGCATTCGCACTCTTCTTCTGCGAAGGTATTCTGTTCACATACCAGCTCTTCTACCAGTCATTCGCATCCGGCATGTTCTATGCCCTCATCGGCCTGGTCAGTGTTGCGATACTTCTCCTCATATTCGCAGCTACATTCAAGAGGTAGGGGCGACGTCCTTGGGGGAAGAAGCTCTTGAGCTGGAGACAAGAAAGAAGATATACGACACTGTAAGGAAGTTTCCAGGCCTCCATCTGAGGGAGCTGTCGAGACAACTCGGACTCAGTGTCCCCCTCGTGGATTATCATCTCAATTTCCTTGAAAAGTACGGTTTAGTGTCGGGCATATCCGACGAGCAGTACAAACGCTTCTACCCGAAGGATGCTCTCGGAGCGGAGCAGAAGACCGACGTGCTCTCTGCGGACGAGAAGAGGATTGTTGCACTGCTCAGGCAGCGGATACCGCTGCAGATTGTGCTCTTTATACTGAAGCAGGGGAGTGCCCAGCACAAGGAGATGGTGCCACTCATGGGCGTATCGCCCTCCACTCTTTCCCATCATCTCAACAAGCTGCAGAGGAGGGGGATACTCCTCAAGACTTCGGCTGGCCAGGAGAGGGGATACAGGCTCGCAAATGAGGCGCAGGTCGCGAGGCTACTTATCCGTTACGAGCCCCCTCCAGGTACTCTCGCGGATAGTTTCGCGGAGATATGGGAGGAATTCCACCAGTAGGGACCGCTGGAAGCTTAATATAATACAATCATGTGAATCGCAACTGACTGTTCAGGTGCTACAATGAATATCAGGATCAACGGCTGGGAAACAGGCATAAGGTTTGTCGCAGGCCACTTCCTGCCGTCAATCGAGAAATGCAGCAGGCTGCACGGCCACAACTACGCATTGCTCGTTGAAATAGAGGGAGAGCCAAACGAGGACGGAATCATAATCGATTTCATCAGGGTGAAAGAGGCAGCACATCCTGTGGTTGAAAAGATGGACCACAGAATGCTTCTTCCCTCGGGCGGTTCCTCGATGGAGATAATGCGTGCCGATGATGAGTATACTGTCAGATTCAACGACAAGAAATATGTTTTCCCCGCTTCGGACGTGACTGTACTCCCGATCGACAATGTAAGCGCTGAGAATCTTGCCTCGTACTTTGCAGGGGAGCTTGCACGCAGCGGCATATTCGGAAAGAATGTGAGAAGCGTAAGCGTTGGTGTTGCAGAGGGGCGGGGACAGGAAGCGTGGGCCAGGGTGGTGATTAACTGACTGGAGCAGTCGTCCTTCTTTCTGGCGGCCTGGATTCGACCACGGTCGCTTCCCTCCTCAGGAGCAAGGGGGAGAAGTTCAGCGCCCTCACATTGGACTACAGCCAGAGGCATTCAAGGGAGATAGATGCGGCCATCAACATTGCATCGAAGCTCGGAGCGGCGCAGCACCTGGTGATGAAAATCGACCTGTCAGGCATTGGTGGCAGCGCACTGACGGACAGAAATATAGATGTTCCCGAGCCCGGTGGAGAGGGTATACCTGCCACATACGTTCCTGCGCGGAATACTATCTTTCTCTCGCTGGCGCTTGCTTTTGCTGAAGCAAGGGACTTCGATTTCGTGTACATAGGCGCCAACGCTGTCGACTACAGTGGTTATCCGGACTGCAGGCCGGAATACATCGACGCTTTCAACGGGATGGCGGCACTGGCGCTGAAGCGGGGAGTTGAAGGAAGGCCCGTTACGGTTGTTGCGCCCCTGATGAAGATGAGCAAGGCGGAAATAGTAAGGCTGGGCACGCGGCTGAATGCGCCGTACGAGCTGAGCTGGAGCTGTTACCGCGGCACGGGAAAGGCGTGTGGGAGGTGCGACTCGTGCAACCTCAGGCTGAAGGGCTTCATGGAAGCGGGAATCAGGGACCCGGTAGAATATGAGAATCAATGAGATATTCAAGTCAATACAGGGAGAAGGGCTCTTCATAGGCCTTCCCACTGTCTTTGTGAGGACTGCAGGCTGCGATTTGAGGTGTAAATGGTGCGACACGCCGTACGCCCTACTCGACTCGCAGGGAATTGACTGGAAACTAGAAGACATAGAGAACGAGGTATCCAAATCAGGGGCGAGAAATGTTTGCCTGACGGGAGGCGACCCTCTCAGGCAGATGGACGAGTCGGTAGAACTGGTTAGAAGGCTTGCGGACATGGGCTTTTCAGTTGTGATCGAGACGAGCGGCGCATATGACATAAGCGGGCTCCCCCGAGGCGTCAATATAGCGGTAAGCATGGACGTCAAGGCTCCAGGTTCCGGCATGGCGTCACGCAACCTGCCTGGAAATGTCGATTTTCTGAGGAGTGGCGACCAGCTGAAATTCATACTGACGGGAATGGAGGACTATGAATTCGCAAAGGAGTTCCTTGCAAAACACAGGATCCCGTGCGAAGTGATAATGACGCCGGCCGGAGGAAAGGAGATGGGCTGGCTCGCAGAGAAGATACTTGCAGACGGCCTGAACGTACGAGTTCTGCCTCAACTCCACAAGTATATTTGGGGAGATGAAAGAGGCAGATGACACTTTGGATTTACTGCTCGGCGAGTATCTGGTCAAACCTGAATGAAGAGAAAGGCTTCAGGCCCACGGCAATCTCTGCCTCTATCGGTGTGAGCAGAGGTTTCGTGTATCTGTGATAGTCGTCTATTGCAATCCGTGGACATGCTGTTGAGACGAATGCATCGAACGAGTAGTTTGATATCAGTTCAGGGGACACAACGTTTGTGTGGACGAGAGTGGCGCTCCTGTTCGCCTGCTTTATCTCCGCCACAAGCCTGTCCGCGAGCATTTTACGCCTCTGGCCCAGCTTCGAGTTGAGAAGGACACCGAAAGATCTTGCGCTCATCGCCCTTTCAATCGAGACAAGACGCTGTTTCATTATCCTGTCCCTCAGGGAATCAAGTGTTCTCACTGTCATTTCGGAGGGGTTCGCTGCAACTAGCTTCCTGTCGCTGAGCATTGCAAGCCCGATTGGATGGAAATCCCCTTCGCCAATGTAGAGGAATGTGTCAACTTCCTTTTCAATCCAGAGGGCTGAGGTGTAATCGCAGCCGAGGAGTTGTGCATAATTCCCGAGCCTGATGTCGCCCCTGGAAGTCAGTGCCTCGAATCCTTTTACCCTGAGGAAAGAAACAATTCTGTCAAGAAAGTGAACATGCTGCGCTGTCGTCACCACCCCAACACGGCCCGAAAGATAGGGCAGCGCCATCTCCACCACGGGCAGCGGATCCAGATCGAGGTACAGATTCGCAAAATGCATCTTCGGAATGGCGCCTATGCTCGGCATTTCCGTGTGGCCGAACTGCACAACGAGATCCACATGGCCGAACAGGTGAGTAGGCACGTCGCAAGCACCGAAGCATGGTTCCGAATCCACCGCAACTTCTGCTCCCGTGGCAAGTGATACATTGTGAGCTATCTCGGAAGCGAATATCCTCAGACCCTCCGGTAGCTGGATTGCAATTTTCCTCGCCTTTCTTCGATTTGCAGAAAGCGTTATGGCATCAAAGTCGACGAGGAACCTAGAACCTTGCACTACTGGCTGGAGAACCATCTGCTACCTGCCGTTTTCAACAGAACCGCGTAATTAAGTCTTTGCAGTTCTGCATCCGGGACGGCTACTGGACTCCATGTGACATCGATTCTCTCCGCATCGAAAGGAGGAAGTGATCGCCAAGGCTGTGGAATGGCCACCTGGTTGAGAACTTGAAGTCGACCATCTTCAGGATGTCAAAACGCCTTGAAAGCTTGGTCATATAGCCATCCATGTCCGAAGGAGGAAGAATTACAGGAACACCAATGACCCGCTCCGTCCTGAAATACGGCGAAAATATCCTTGAGAAGCCGGGGACACTGTATGAGAATACATCCACGCAGAATCTGGAATTGCCTTCCATTATCGGGTTTCGAAGACGTCTCAGTGCCCTGGCCGGCCTGAATGAGAGGGAATACGCAAGACTCTCAGACATGCAGTACTTGTTGAAGACCCCGGCGACAAGCATGCCTTCATCATTCAGCAGAGAATGTATCGCCTCTGGGATTCCATCAAGACTCTGTTCACAGTTCAGGGCGCCGTATGTCGAGTAGCAGCCATCGAACAATCCGGTGCGGTTGTCCTCGCTGAGTGAGCGCAATTCGCTTGCCCTCAGTTTGACTGTAGAGAGCTTCTCGCCGAGCCCTTCCGATTTCGCCTTCTGCTTCACTATCTCGAGCATCGATGAAGAGATGTCCACAGCTGTGATCTCGTGGCCATCGCGCAGCATTGGAATTGTCTCCATGCCCGAACCGCATCCTATTTCGAGCAGCCTTGATTTCTTCCTGAAGGTCTGCCTCATCAGCCAGAGGGATCTTTCCCTGAGAAGCATGTTGATGCTGTTCCCGGTTATGTGCCTGTCGTAATCCCATGATACAGAATCGAATTCCGATTCAAGCCATTTGTAGTAGTTGCCGCCAGCGCTTGCTGGAGATTCCTGCCTGCTGTCCACCCTGATAAGCCTGCCTGGTGAAGGAAACCATTTTTCAAAATCAGCCTTGCCGTACTTCGTCCTGAACCCTTCTATTGCGGCTTCCCTTGAAACCTTGTCAGTCTCAAGGACGGCCTTGAATATTCCATGTGCATCCCCTTTCCTGATATCGGCCACTCCATTCCTGAGTACGAAAGTGCACCATCGGGCATCATTGCCGGAAGCGAGGAGGTATATTGCCTCAGGGCGCTCAATGAATGAAAGCGGGACCCATCCGGTTGACGACCTTACCTCGAGAAAATCTCCGCTTGCTTGAGTGGGCGCATGCATTCTCATGCCTTGACAGCGAAGGAAGGCGGCACTATTAATCTCTGCTTCAGTGCATGATGCCCGTACCTCCAGAAGCGGTGAAGGCTTCGGGCAACAGAGATAAATCCCCATATGCGGTTTGGATTTAAAGGGTGAGTCAGTCTGTGAGCAGGGATAAAATTATGAAAGCGCGCAATGCCGAGCTTACGGACGTTGTGGTGAGAACATACAATTCTGATGAGTATCTTGAAGACTGTCTGGTCTCAATACTCAGGTTTGTGCCTGTCAACAGGTTGATTGTGGTGGACAGGCACAGCGGCGACAGGACCGTTGAAATAGCGGCGGCACACAATGCCGAGGTTATCTTCGACGAAGGCGACCTCGCTTCAGCCACGTCAATCGGTATTTCTTCCGCCAGGACAAGGCTCATCCTGTTCGTTGACAGCGACGTTGTCATAGAAAGGGAAAATTTCTTCGAGAACGCTCTGAACCTTCTGGGTGAGAAAGGCACCGGGGCTGTCGTCGGCGTGGCAGTCGGGCACAGGTTTCTCTATGGACTCCCTTTAGGATTGACTCTCTTCAGAAGGGAGACTGTATCTGGTATCGTCTTTCCTGCCGGGCTTCAGGGAAGGGAGACATACTTCATCCAGCAGGAGCTCAGGAAAAGTGGACTGGCGGTCAGGTATGTTCTGGATGCAATGAAACATTACGGTGCATACCGGAGCCAGCCGAACTGGCCTGAATGGCAGGGCTCACAGGTCCGTATTGCGACGGGGGGAAGCGTTACAGAGCTCATGCGTTCATTCATTGTTGTCCTCCTCATGCATATGAACTCTGGGAAGGCGAAGAACGTCCTTTACACTCCAATATTCTGCACGAAACTGGTGAGGGGATACATTTCTCCAGACAGGTGGGGCAGGATGGACAGGAAGAAGGCCGCACACTGAATGCCTGCAGCGTCATGCAGGTCCAGGCGGCGAGGCTGGCATTCTTCGGGAATACAGGATAATTTTCAACAAGTGTTAATAGCCGAAATGGGATTCGGCTTCCTCGCCGGGTCGTCCGGGAGATTGCCGAATTGAAATTATACTCCGAGTACTTTCCGATCAAATATCTATTCTCAAATGAAGGAGTCTGCCTGGGACTTGATACAAAGAAATGTTCCTACCTCTTCCTTGCCTCAAAGAGAGGAATGATGTTCAGGAGGCGGCCCGTCGGGGACAAGGTGGTGGAAAACCTGAACTACAACATAATATCCATCGAGGATGCCATCAGAAAGGGAGGAGCCTGAGCGCGGACGACAGGGCCTGATGCAACAGACACAGCAGCATCCATATCTCAGGCAGTAGTTTTCCGTGCACTTTGCCAATGGAATGGCATTTTCGGAAATGCCACGAAACATGTTAAACAGGATGCGTGAATCCCTTAAAGTGCAAATGAACGATGGAGTCAAGGCAAAAACGCCGCCCGAATTGACATTCGCGGCACATCAGTTTTCGAAGTACTACTCGGTGCATCGCCTGCAGGAGGTCCCGGGACTCAAGCAGAGGGAATTCGGATTCATGTTCTTTGACAAGGGATTTGTGCACAGACATATTGGCTTCCAGAACACGGATGAACTGAGAAGATACCTGGTGGAGAGGAGCCCTGCCCATGCATACTACTCGACCGCCTACTATGAACGGCCGGATGCCAAAACTATGGCCGAAAAAGGATGGATGGGGGCGGATCTCATATTTGACCTTGACGCTGACCATGTCCGTGGATCTGAGAAGCTGCCGTACGAGCAGATGCTGGCAAGGGTCAAGGCAGTGCTGATAAAGCTGTATGACGAGTTTGTGTGCTCGGATCTGGGCTTCGGGGAAAGTGATACCGAGATAGTTTTCTCGGGGGGGCGGGGGTACCATATTCACGCTTATGGCGAGGATGTGAAGAAGCTGGGGAGCCATGAGAGAAGGGAGATAGTCGATTATGTCACTGCCGTGGAGCTGGACCTGGATATACTCCTGTCGTCAAAGGCAATCGAGACAGAAAGGAACAGGAAACAGCTGAAAAGCACCAGGCTTCCTGCCCTCTCGGAAGGGGGCTGGTATGGAAAAACAAGAAAAGCGCTTAACATGCTTCTTGAACAGCTCCTCTCGCTACCGGAGGAAGGGGCCATCGAACTGCTTGTTTCGGCTGGCATAAAGAAAAATCAGGCTGCCCGGATTTATCGCCAGGTCCAGGACAGGGGAGCAAGGGAAAGAATGCTCAGTGAGAACATACTCGATGCTCTTACTGACAGGGACGATGACCTGAAGCAATTCAAATCAGTGCTGCAGTCAAAAGCGGTTGAATGGCTTGGTGGCCAGACGGATGAGCCCGTCACAAGCGACACACACAGACTGATCAGATTGCCAGGTAGCCTCCACGGAAAGACTGCGCTCAAAGTAGTCTCACTGACAAGAGACCAGTTGGCAACTTTTGACCCACTGAGAGATGCCGTTCCAGATTTCGGAGAAGAGACCGTCTTGGTCCACTCTGCCAGGGAATTCGTTGCGGAACCCCTTGGAGGGCATGCATTGGCAATAAGGGAAGGGCTGAATGAAATACCTCTACCACTTGGCCTTTTCCTTATTCTGAGAAGGCAGGTTACACTCGCGCCGAAGCGGTGAAGGCGATGGTCGCCCGGATTTTCCTGTGATAATTGACTGAAAATGTATTTAAAAAGCTGCCCATGATTACAGACGGCATCAAATGAAAGCGATGGAGCTAGAGCACGATCCGCGTCTGGCGAGGATACTGATGACCAGGCGCATGCTTTTCAGCATACAAGGGGCATTCATAGGGCTGTTCACTTTCTATATACTGATATTGAACGGCCTGCTCCTTGCACCTCTGTTCGTGCCGCTGTATAATGCTGTGCTCCTTGGGGCCCTTGTTCTCCTCATCGTTTCTGTGGAAAGGATATTCTTCTTCAGGCTGTGCATTGTCTACGGCAAGAGGGACTCGGCCAAATTCCTGATTTCCAGGAAGAGATTCAGGAGTTCCCTTGTAGTGATCGCAATTGCAGTGCTAATATCTGCAGGCCTTGTGGTTCTTACATTTACTCCACTGCTGAACCAGTCGGGAAGCGAAAGCGGCCAGATAGGCACAATCGCGTTCCAGAGCAACAACATATTCGCCCTGAACACCGTCGGGACGGTGACGCTGACAAACCTTGGAATAAACAACCTGACATTCTTCATAGTGAGCGCGAACGACTACTATGCGACGGGGGCGTCGGCGCAGCATGCGAATGAAAGCGCGCTGTTGCAGCTCAGCCTGAACCAGGGCAACGATTTCGTCTCGCCGGGCGGAAGCACGACGGTATCCATTCTGACCAACCTGAACACCCAGTACTTCATTGTGATTTTCCCTTCAGCAGGATCGGTGAATGTGAATTTCGTCCTGGGCATGAAATCTATGCCTTCGCTGTTCTATGCCATGCTAATGACTTTTGCCGCAATACCGGTATCTGGCTACCTTGCAGGCTATGCCAGGATACAGATGAAGGTTTTGAGACCGGCTACGATATTTGCCTGAGATGCCTTATCACGCCGGGCCGGTCCCTTGAACGAGAAAATGTTTAATTACACAAGCGGTTAGTGAGAGGAAGACAAGGTGATTGCGATGAAGGCATTCGAAGTGAAGGGGACATTCAAGGCTACCGAACGTGCTTGGCAGTCGTTTACGCTTCAGGTGGCGTCCGAGGACGGGTCAGGAGCAGAAGAAAAAGTGAAGACATTGCTTGGCAGCAGGCACAGGACACCAAGGCGTTCGATCAAGATAGAAAACATCAGGGAGATAACGGGAAAGGAGATAACCGACCCTGTTGTGAGGCACCAGGCAGGTGCTAAAACTTGAATGAAGAGGAGCTCAGGCAGACGCTTGGGGTCATGGACAGCCTGAAGGAGCAGGTGGAGGCACTATCAGAGCAGTTGCAGCTCATTCAGGACTCGGTGACGGATTTTTCAAGGGCGAAGGAGACTGCCAAAACATACACGACGACGGACAGTGACACAGAAATGCTCGTGTCCGTTGGAGGCGGGGTGTACCTGCCTGCAAAGATATTGAACAGCGGCAAGGGGCTCCTTTACACCGCATCGGGCTATACTTTCGAAGAGCCCATTCCAAAGATCATTGAGATTGTAGATGGAAGGATCAAGGAACTCGTGGATGCCTCACAGAAGGTGTACCAGAGGATGACGGAAATGCAGAACCAGCTCAGTTCGCTTCAGGCAATGGTGGAAGAGGAAGCAAGGAAGGAGCAGGGCCGAGTAGGTTGAGCAGAGATGTTCACAGCCCTGAAGAAGAGACTCGGGCTCCTGAAGAATAGCGACGTCGAAGAGCTCATGGACAGCGGGCTGGGCGATCAGGGGAAGAAGATCAAGGAGGACAGCCTGCAGGACATATGCTGGGAGCTTGAAATGGCTCTCCTGGAATCGGACGTGGCTGAACCGGTTGCGGAGCAGATCATAGCCGAGTTGAAGGACAACCTTTCCGGCAAGCGCCTGGCAAAAGGGTTTGATCTTGAGACGGCGATCGAGGGCTCGCTAAGGGACTCGGTAAGGGCCATCCTTTCCACCAATGCAGTTGATTTTTACAAAGCCGTATCCGGTGTTCCGAAGCCGGTGATCATCATGTTTGTGGGCATCAACGGGACGGGCAAGACAACCGCAATTGCAAAACTCTCCTCAATGCTCAAGGAGAAAGGAAATACGGTGATAATAGCCGCGGGGGACACGTTCAGGGCGGGTGCAATCGAGCAGCTCAAAGTCCACGGGGAAGCTCTTGACATCAGGGTTGTCTCGCACGAGCACGGGGGCGACGCGGCGGCAGTCGCGTTTGATGCCATTGACCATGCGCGGGCGAGGCACAGGGATTTCGTCCTGATCGACACCGCGGGCCGCATGCAGACAAACAGCAATCTCATGGACGAGATGAAGAAAATAAAAAGGGTCGCAAATCCGCACTTTGTTGTTTTCGTGGGCGACTCGCTCGCCGGCAATGACATGGTCGAACAGGCGAAGGCATTCGATGCGGCAGTCGGCATAGACATGGTCATACTGACAAAGATAGATGCTGACGCAAAAGGGGGCAGCGCACTGTCCATAGCGAAGACCGTCGGCAAGCCGATTGTGTTTCTCGGCACAGGGCAGAAGTACGGCGACCTGATGAAATTCGATGCGGAGTGGATGGCTGAAAGGCTTGTCTCGGCCTCCTGAGATATCTCAGGAGACGAACATGCTTGCCATCACTTCGGCGTCGGCAACCATGTTTTTCACAACAGAGTACTCGTTCGGCTGGTGGGCCATTCCATCCTCCGTGCTCCAGACTGCCGCCTGAAAACCCTTCGACCTGACTATGTTTGCGCACGTCCCGCCGCCTATGCCGACGAACATCGGCTCAATGCCCCTTACCCTCCTAATGGCTTCGGCCGTCTTGACCGATATCAGGCTGTCCTTCGACGTGGGCCCTGCCGCAACGCTCTTTCTGAAAACATCGACCGATATCTTTGCACCCGTCTGCCTTGTGAACACTTCTGCAATGCTGCGCACGTCGGAGAGTATTTTGTTGATGTTGTACGAAGGCAGTATCCTTGAGTCGATGTAGAACTCGTCGGTGCCGGGAATTGTGTTGACATTGTCAACATTTGCCATCTGCCTTGTCGGCTCGAATGTGGAGTAAGGCACGGGATTGAAGAGGCTGTCCACTGCGGAGTATCGTGAATACAGATAGTCCCTGATGAAAACGAGAAACCTGGAAGCGGCAACCTTGGCATTTACGCCCGTGTTGGGCATGCTTGCATGAGTCTGAACCCCTTCTGTCCGTATCCGTGCCCAGAGGGAGTGCTTCTCTGCGATCTCTATCTGGTCCCCTGTCCTGCTTCCCGCGTCGGGCACCAGGAATTCGTCCCCCCTGGCAAATTTGTTTTTTGATGCGACGTATGTTATTCCCTTCTCGCTCCCGAGCTCTTCGTCGCTAACAAACGCAAGCTTGATCGACGGCGTTGTGCCTGACTGGAGGGCTGCCCGCGCGGCATAGAGCGACGCAATCAGAGACTGCCCGTTGTCTTCCGAGCCGCGCCCATATAATTTACCGTTTTTGACAAGAGCATTGAAGGGATCTGTTTTCCACAGGGATCTGTCACCGGCCGGCACGGTGTCCATGTGTGATATTACCCACAGGAAGGGCTTTCCGCTGCCGAGCGTTGCGATGATGTTCGGCCTTCTTCCCTTCTTTGCCTTCTTGTCCGGAGCGTCGCAGCTTTCGATGCTTGTGATGCCGTTCTCCCTGAGAAGGGAGACAAGGAATTCCGCCCTGTCGTATTCACCTTCACCGGAGGACTCGGGGCCGATAGCGGGGATGGATATCATCTCGGAAAGGGAACTCACCATCTCCTTTTCGCTTGACCTTACTATTTCAATAAGTTTCCTGTCGGCTTCCATTGAGATGACCAAGGTTGGCAACGCCTGTCCCGCAATAAGCTTTCCCGTGCGTGTGCCCGTTTGTCAGGACGAATTCAGGTTATCCTGGGGGGCTTTTCGACAACAACCCTGTCTACGGCAACACCGAGTTCTTTCATGAGTTCGATTCCCATGTGCTCCGGATAATCTTCACAGTATACAACCCGCCTAATGCCTGCATTGACAATCATTTTAGCGCAGGTGTTGCAGGGTAGGATCGTCGAGTAGATTGTGGCGTCGAGTGCACCCGGCCCGGCCTGTATGATCGCGTTCTGCTCGGCATGCGCCACGGTGCGTATTTCCATTTTCGTACCTGAGGGTATCTGCAAAATGTCGCGGATGCATCCGATTTCCTCGCAGTGCTTCATACTGCGGGGGTTTCCATTGTATCCGCTGCTCACAATGTGGTTCATATCATTGACTATCACTGCGCCAATCTGCCTGCCGTTTCGGATGCAGGTGCTCCTCTCCGAAATTACATAAGCCAGCTTCATGTAGTATGTGTCTCTCGGTGTCCTGAACTTCCTTTGATCGCCCTGCTTGACTGCCATCCGAAATTCCCTATCCGTGACGGTGATATATAACTAAGCGGACTGAACGGGAAGAAGACAGGCTGGATAATGGATCCGTGCACAGTAATATAGGCGAAACTCATCGGAGTAGCGATGCCGGAAGAGCATGAAACTCTGTGGGACTGGATCAAGCCTTTGCTGGCCGCACTCATTGGTACTGGACTGATTCTGGGGGGCTTGTTCCTATACACGGGCAACTGGCCCCCGATGTCGGTGGTCTCTTCAGACAGCATGCAGCACAGCTCTACGGTCGCAGACTTCGGGGTCCTGAACATCGGGGATGTTGTTTTGGTAAAGAAGGTGACTTCGGCATCACAGGTTACCACTTACGTGGCCGGCCAGGAGTCCGGCTTCTCCAGCTACGGTGAATTCGGAAACGTGATCATATACAACAGTCACGACATCAACCAGCACCCATACCTCGTCCCACCTGTAATCCACAGAGCAATCCTGTACCTCCAGTACAACGCGAGCGGTGGCGGTTATGACGTCCCTTCCCTTCTGCAACTGCCGTTTTCCCAGTGGTATGTTGTGGGGCCGGCGGCGCAGTCTCACGACATATACAATGTAAAGGGCAATATCATAATCAAGGATGTGGGATACCCTGGCACACCTGTTTACATTCCGATAAGCAACTTCGTAGGAAAGGCGAACTACAGCGGATTCATAACCATGGGGGACCACAATCATGCGTTTTGGGGTGAAAACGCAACAGACCAGTCAGTGGGTATAAACCCACTTCCCGTAAAGCTCCAGTGGATTGTCGGAATTGCGGAAGGCTATCTGCCGTATGTCGGTCTCATAAAGCTGGAGCTTACACCGCATAGTATTCCGTCCGGCCAGGCGCCTGCCGCAAACAGCGTATACGCGCTTGTTTTGATTCTCACTGCCATCGTGGCCGTCCCCTTAGCCTCGGAACTCGTATTGTACATCCGCGGAGAGCGTAGGGATCGCGAGCAGGGGAAGAAGAAATCAGATTAACGTTGTCTGGAATCTTGCCCTTGCGTTCTTGTATGAGCTGAGGAGTTCGTCGTCGACCAGCAATTCCCTCGTCTCGTTCAGAGGCACGGCCAGCTCAATTTCCTTGGTTCTGCCGCCCCTTCCGAATGAACGAACCCTCGCCCTGACGATGCCCAGCATGTCCAGCTCGGAAATGAGATCCCCGATCCTCCGCTGTGTTAGGGGCTGGGCACCTATCGAGTTGCACAGGTTGTGATATGTTGCGTATATGTCGCCCGTGGTCATTATGCGCCTCTTTTCCGAATAGATTATCATGGAGAGAAGGAGCATCTTGGACTGCGAAGGGAGCGTCTTGACAGTTTCGGTGACGGTGTCAAGCTCGATCTTGTTCTTTGCCCTCATAACATCCCCGGTCTCAACAGACCGCCTTCCGTCCCTCTCGGCCGACTCTGCCGCCACACGCAGCAGCTCAAGCGCTCGGCGTGCATCCCCGTGTTCCTGCGCGGCGATCGCAGCGCACAATGGAATGACATCGTCGTTGAGCGCTCCGGGCACGAACACAAGGTCCGCCCTCAGGCGCAGAATATCGGTAAGCTCCATGGCATCGTACGGGGAGAAGACTATCCTTTCCTCCCCAAGGCGGCTCTTGACCCTGGCATCCAGAAAATCGGTGAATTTCAGGTCGTTCGCTATGCCAACGATCGATACCTTCGAATTGCTTAGATCGTCATTGACCCTCGAAAGGCTGTAGAGAAGGTCGTCACCCGTTTTGTAAACGAGCCTGTCCAGCTCATCGAGCACTACAATGAGAAGCCTCTTCTGTTTGTCGACCATGTCCTTGAAAAGAGAAAGAACTCTCTCAATGCTCCAGCCGTTGTATGGTGCCCTTTCTTCGGGGTTGGTAATAAATTTGTTGGCCATGTGCTGAAGCACACTGTAGTTTGTATCGACTTCGCAGCAGTTGACGTAAATGAAATCTATGCTTGTACTCGCCGTGCTGACACGTGATGCTTCATTTGCGATGAATTTGACAGTAGCCGTCTTTCCTGTACCTGTCTTCCCGAATATCAGCACGTTTGAAGGCCTGTCCCCCCTGAGACCGGTGGAGACAATGGCTGCGAGCTGATCTATCTCCTTTTCCCTGTGCGGAAGAACCTTGGGTATGTACGAAGGGCGCAACATTTCTCTGTCGCTTTTGAATATAGCGTCGGAAGCGATGTATTTGTCAAAAACATTCGTCTGAAGCGGTATTCTCAGGGTTTCGGTCTCGTGGACGACCTTCTGTTCACTCATGTAAAATCAATGCTCCTTGGGAGAGAAATTGGAGGGTAAAGGACGGGTAGAAGCAGGGTCATACTAAAACGTTTTTTTTATTTTCAGCGTTGACTAAAACTCGGAACCTCGTACGCAAGGCCTCCCATGCGATAGAGTGCATGGAAGACACTGCCGTTAAGCAACGCCGAAAGGCGGCGGAAAGCGGTTACTGCAACTCCGAGAAAGAAAAGACAATTAATCGTCTGCATCATCACAGACGAGAATTTCAGGAGTGCATTGACCAAATACAGGACCATGCGCTTTTACCAGATTGTTCTCCGGGGAAGTGCAAAGGGAGAGGTTGGATATAGAGTCCTTCATTTCCACTGGAGCTATGTCTTGTTGGGAGCGCGATCAGGCAAAGTGCTGAGCGCCAGAATAGGAGGCATTCGTTTGCCCTTATGGATGATATAAACGCTAAAAAAAGACGTGCTACAATTTCAGCTCATATTGTCTATTCTCTCTACAGTCATGTTTCCAGAAGAAATTCTACAGTGGAAACAATGGACTCCCTCTACATCTTAAACTGTTTCTTCTTTTCGATTACCAGTTCCTCGTATTTACGTGGCAGGACCCAGGCAAGATATTCAATATCATCCAAATTCTTTACGAATTTCGCTTTGCTGTCTATCTTCAGGAAGTGCATCAGCTCAAATGTCTTCCTCACCGAGTCGTAAAGCCACCAGCCTCCCGAAATCAGAAGAATCGGTCCAACAACCAGGTACCAGTAGATCCAGTTGCCTGACCCTTTTATAGCGGGCTGGAAAACAAGGAGGATATCAGGAAGCTTTGGCAGGAAAACACCTACCGAACCAATGAATGTCACGAGTATGCCCACTGCCAACATCACTGTAGACAGTTCGAACCTGTATTCCCTGGTGAAAGCTTTAGCCATGAACCTGCCCCTTTCCGGATGGCCCATCCCGAAGGCAAGCAGCCTGGCAGCCACTAGGAATAAACCGTATATAAATCATTCATCGGCCGGGTCCGTGAAAGGAAATTCTGCACAAACAATAATATCCGGGGTGCATTCGATTCCGGGCATTGAGGTCATTTGAACGGATGACAACATACATCGGTGTCGACGATACAGATTCTCCGGACGGGATGTGCACAACCTATCTGCTCACTGAAATTATCAGGGAGCTTGATTTTCCAGTTCTCCTCGGGTATCCAAGGCTGGTCAGACTGAACCCGAACATACCATGGAAAACAAGGGGAAACGGCGCCCTTTCTATTGCCCTTTCAGGCAACCGTGGCAGTGCATTCAAGATAGGCGAAATTAGCGGCAGGGAAATCCTATCTTCAAACGAGCCTTCCGATCATGAAGAAAATGCAGACGAAATGCTCGAGAGGGTCTCTTCTGTAATAGAGAGGCTCGCACAGTTCGGTGAGGACAACACCAACCCCGGGCTGGTCATATCACACAACAGGCCCGACTCAGGTTTCTACTGGGATGCAGTCAGGGGAGTAGTCAACAGAGATCAGGCGAAGAATGTGCTTTCCAGGGCAGGCGGAACTGCCCGGACCTGGAAGAACGGTAGGGGGCTGATAGGAGCTACGGCCTCCATATCCTGGGTGCCGCGGGGAAGGTCATTCGAGATCATAGCATACAGGGAGAGGGAAAGATGGGGAACCACCCGCCAGCTGGACGCCAGTGATGTTTCGGGCCTCAGCTCCAGGTTCCCGACGACCTTCAGCAATTATGACGAATCGAACAGGCACACATGCATTGTCCCTTCCTCCCCCTGCCCTGTGCTCTTTGGAATCAGGGGCTGGGACAGTTCTGTTCTGGAGGAGGCAATGCTTTCCATCAGAAGCGAACCCAGGGACAGGTGGCTGGTCTTCGAGACCAACCAGGGTACTGACGATCACATCACAGTCCCGCAGGGCATGCTCGAACTCTTTCATTCCTACATGCTCAATGGCACAGTATCATCCGCACCAGTGACAATCCGGGGTGGTCATGTCTTCTTTGACCTTGAGACGCATCAGGACAGGCTTGCCTGCGCTGCCTTTGAGGAGACAAAGGAACTGAGAAAGGTCGTGACCAGGCTGATTCCCGGCGACAGGATAACCGTGTGGGGCGGCCTCAAGCCAGGGCCTTTCGGCCCTTGTCTCAATCTTGAGAAGCTTGCTGTCAATGCGCTTGCTGTCAGGCGCGTCAAGAAGGCAAACCCAAGATGCGATGTATGTGGAAAGCCGATGCAATCCGCCGGGAAGGACAGCGGCTACAGATGCAGGAAGTGCCATACAAAGTCCGGAAGCGCCATATACGAGTCGGTGGAAAGGCAGATACAAGAAGGGTTGTATGGTGTGGCGGCTTCCTCAAGGAGGCACATTTCCAGACCGCCCGAGTGGTCATTTTCCACTTCTCCTGGGCACTCCACGGAACTGACAAATGCAAGGCAAGCTAATACCTGTCAGGGAAACCCTATCTAGGAATAGAAACTAAACTTCGTATGAGGTGACTTGAAACGAAGGCTTTGGATGAAGCTGTAATCGTATCTGCCGTGAGGACACCGATTGGCAAGTTTGGCGGCGCTTTCAGGAAGACCTCCGCGGTCGAGCTGGGCACCGCAGCGGTGAAGGCAGCGATAGTACGTGCGGGAATATCTCCCGGCGACGTGAGGGAAGTCATACTTGGAAACGTCCTTTCCTCGGGTCTCGGTCAGTCACCTGCCAGGCAGTGCGCTGTTGGGGCGGGAGTCCCGTACGGTGTGGGTGCATTCAGTGTGAACAAGGTTTGTGGTTCGGGGCTGAAAGCGCTGATGCTTGCGGCAAACTCAGTCAGGCTTGGTGAACATGAAGTAGTAGTTGCAGGCGGTATTGAAAATATGAGCATGTCCCCTTACATATCCAAGCAGACGAGGTGGGGGAACAAGTACGGTGACATACTTTTCATAGACTCGATGATACAAGACGGCCTGTGGGATGCATACAACAATATTCACATGATGATAACAGGGGAGATTGTCGCCGAACGCTTCAACGTTACAAGGGAGCAGGCGGATAAATTTGCATACAGGAGTCACAAGAGGGCCGCCGAAGCGACCAGCGAGGGACTCTTCAAGGAGGAAATCGCTTCCGTCACTGCAAAGGCGGGCAAAGAACGAGCCGTTGTGTCGAAGGATGAGGGGCCAAGGGCAGATACAACGCTTGCAAGGCTAGGGCAGCTCGAGGCGAAATTCAAGAAAGGAGGCATTTGCACCGCAGGAAATTCATCACAGTTGAGCGATGGTGCATCCGCCATGGTGGTCATGTCGTCAAAAAGCGCCGAGGCACTCGGAGCGAAGCCTATCGCAAGAATACTTGATTACAACACAGGCGGCACTCGGCCGGAATGGGTTATGGAGGCACCCATTGAGACAACAAGGGAACTGCTAAAGAGAAACAGTCTGCACGTTGAGGATGTCGACCTTTTTGAGCACAACGAGGCTTATGCAACAGCATCCGTCGCAGTCATGGAGTCTTTGGGCATCAAGGAGGAAAGGTTCAACATCAACGGCGGGGCAGTCGCACTTGGTCATCCTCTTGGTGCAAGCGGCGCACGCATAACAACAACCCTGATACACAACCTGAAGAGAAAAGGAAAGAAGAAGGGCGTTGCCACACTTTGTCTTGGCGGCGGCAATGCGGTAGCAATGCTGTTGGAGTCGATGTGATTTTGACGAGAATGGGAGTCCTTGGCCTCGGTACCATGGGAAGTGGAATCGCCCAGACTGCCCTCGAGTCGGGCATTGAGGTCTTTGCCGTCGAGCTGAATGATGAGCTGCTGTCAAAGGGTGCAGCAAGAGTGAAGGATGGGCTTGAGAGAAGGGTCAGGTCTGGCAAGCTCAGCAGCGGCAAATCATCATCTCTGCTGTCGTCACTTAGCCTCTCCACAGATATTTCATCCTTCAGGAATTGTGACATAATTGTAGAAGCTGTGTTCGAAAACGCCGAAACCAAGTCCAGCGCACTCGCTTCTATAGGGAGGATTGCGGGCGAAGGGACAATAGTCGCCTCAAATACCTCGTCAATTTCCATCACACTGCTTTCCAAGGGCCTGAAATACCCCGGGAACTTCATAGGAATGCACTTCTTCAATCCCGTCCCCGTCATGAAACTGCTTGAACTTGTGAGAGGATATCTCACGACCAACGAGACAGTGGAGAAGGCAAAATCAATTGGAGAGAAGATGGGGAAGGAAGTTGTCGAGGTCAGGGATTATCCAGGTTTTGTTTCAAACCGTGTGTTGATGCCCATGATCAATGAAGCAGCCTTTGCCCTGATGGAGGGTATAGCCCGAAAGGAGGACATAGACAGGGTGATGAAGCTCGGGATGAATCACCCGATGGGGCCGCTGGAGCTTGCGGACTTCATAGGTGTTGATGTCTGCCTGGATATTATGAATGTCCTGTATTCGGGTTTCAAGGATCCTAAGTACAGGCCATGCCCCCTTCTGGTCAATATGGTAAATGCAGGTAGAACGGGAAGAAAGTCAGGAGAGGGCTTTTACAAGTATTAGGGACAATGCATGATGAAACGTGAACAGGCCAGCACTCTTGCAGTCACGTCCGTCGCACATTTCATCAACGACGGGCAGTCGGCAATACTCCCGCTCATGTTTCCCCTTCTGGCATATTTCGTCACATCCGGCCTTCTGATAGCTGTCATAGCGACTGTCTTCTACATATTCTCCTCATTCGCCTCGCCTTATGCGACCGCCATGGCGGAAAGGAGCGGGAACATGGGGAAGTGGATGGGAATAGGCATGCTGATACTCGCTGCCGGAACAATTGGCATGGGACTTGCAATAGCGCCTTCTCATGCGTTCCCGGCCGCTTCCTATGTCCTGATCCTTGTATTTGCCTCGGTAGCCGGATTTGGCTCGAGCTTCTACCATCCAATAGGCGCCAGCCTGATCCAGCTCTCGTTTGAAGAAAACGTGCAGGGAATCGCCCTGGGCACGAATGGAACACTGGGAAGTCTTGGGAGAGCACTATTCACTACAATATCTGCTGCCGTATTCACATTCCTTGCCATTGGCCATGACAATTACTTTGCCCTTGTCTACGGCATGGCAATACTCGGCTTCGCTGGTCTGGTCTTATCTATTCTGGTCATTATGTACTTCAGCAGCGTGAAGTATGCATCCTTCGCCAGAAAGAGGACAGCGAAGAAGCGTGTGAGTCTCGGTCCGGTGATCAGAAGGACTTGGCTGCTCATACTGATAACAGTGGTCCGCAACATACAGTCTACCGGCGCCTTCATCTTCCTCACCACGTACATACTTTCGCGGGGGCTGCTCAGTTACGGCGTTGGCCTCGGGTTCGTCTATACCCTCATGCTGGCAGGCCCGGTCGTCGGTCAGCCCATATTTGGAAGGATGTCTGACCTGCTTGGTAGAAAGACTAGCCTCTTCGTCACGTCGGTGGGTTCCGGCCTGTTCATGATTCTCTTTTTGCTCACAAGCTCACTTTTCCCTTACTCGCTTGTCTTCCTGGCCCTTTTCGGGACGTTTGCGTTCACCGGTTTCCCAATACTGCTTCCAATAGCCTATGCCCAGCTCCCACCAGAAAGCAGGGCAACGGGCAACGGCGTGATGTGGGCTGCAATTGGCAGCGGGTCTGCAGCCGGCCCCATCATAACAAGGTTTCTCGCCGAAGGGAGCCTTGCAGGAAGCCTGTACGCATCGTTTGCGATTCTCTCCGCGTGTGTAATCGCAGTTTCATTTCTTTCCTTTGCCGTCAGAATAAACGAGAACAACGGAACGGCGGCATGAAAGACCGCCTCTCAAAGGCTGAGCTGTTCGGCAAGCATGTTTGCCATTTTCTTCTCTATCATTCTGAAATGATAGCTAAGCGTGCTCTTTGGCAGCTTCAGCTCCTTGCTCAGACTGCTCAGTGACATTTTCCTTGGCCAGTTGAAGAAACCGCCTTCAGAAGCTGCCCTGAAGAGCATCAAGTCCATGTCAGACAGATTGTTGATTATCTTCAGTGCATGAAGCTCGTAGAATACAGAAGGATATTCCTGGAAGAATTCCTGCTGTGTAATGTTCTTCAGCGAGACAACAGTCGTGTACTTGTCGTTTATCTGGATCGCAGTGGGTCCTTCGGTTGCACTGCTGATGAAGAACCATCTCTCCACTCCCCTGTGGACCACCACAGGGTGTATCCTGAAACCGTTCAGGCCGAGCTTCAAAAACATAGAAGTTGCAATTGTTTCATAGAATGCGGTAGCAATGCCGTTCTTCTTCGAAAGAAGGCTGAAATTGTTTACCCTCCTGTGACGTGAGAAATATGTAAGCGCCCTGTCAAGCTCGACCCTGTCGACAGAGTAGAATATCGAGAACATCTTCTGCCTCCCCTCAATAAGCTGTGTATTCATTATCAGAATGTAGGTATTCTCAAACTTTCTGCTCACGTCTATGTGCGGGCAGTCGGATTGAGTGACAGCAATTTCAGTCAGGACCATGTAGTGGCTTAACAGCCAAAAGCAATATTAACCTTTTTAAAAAAAGTTGAACACGTTCCAAAAAAGGTAATTAGTGTGCCGGGCGTATTGATGGTGCACATCTTTATCGACAATCAGGAGAAATCTGAATGACTCAAAGTTTGGCAAAGCATACAGGCTCGCATTCACGCAAGGAAGCCAAGGATATACATCGTGTTGAAATAAACTACCGGGGGATTTTCCAGAAGAGGCTCGGATACAATATCTCCCATGACATCGTGTACGCTGCGCATTCCGAGGGGAAGACTGCCTTCTCCAACGGCAGGTACAGCGACGACCCGCAGAGAAACGGGATACCTTGTGCAAACTTTGCGTTTGTTTCAAAATCGCTCGGTGAAGAAGAGCTGGAGGCAATTGCCAGCGCGAAGATGGACGTTGACGAGGCAGACCTTGTGCTTGTTCTCGACGATACTCTTGCAAAAGGCCTTGAGCCCTGGGGGCACTATGGTATCAGGCCGATCAACCAGAAGGTTGTTGAAGGCAGCACAATCCTGTTTGTTTCCAGGCGCAAACCCGAAGAGCTCAAGAAGCTGCTTGAGAAGAAGCCTTTCAAGTACAACCTGGCGGTCCTACCCGGAGACAGGAGTTTTGCCGGCCTGTGGTATTACAGGGACGACAACTCGGACATCAGGTTCCTTGGCGCCGTCGCAAGGATAGCGCCTCAAGTTCTCGACATCGAAACAGTTGTGAATTACGTGCGCAACAAGTACAAGGACGAAAAGAGGGTCGAGGCGGCAAAGGAGGCATTCGACTCGGTGGTGATAAATGAGGTTACTCCCGATGATGGAATGGTCTGGCCTTATGAGAAACCAGTGCTTCCGGCATGGCAGGATTTTGACGAGGGAATCGTGGTAAAAAGCGTCAAGCGCGGGTTCAAGATGGGTCCAAGGGGTCAGAACAGGAACCCTGATTTCAAGAGAGGGACAAGCAAGACCCAGAGGCCGGTCGTTCGTTTTGATACATGCATAAAGTGCACTCTCTGCTGGTACGACTGCCCGGACGAGTGCTTCGACCCGACACCAGACGGACTCTTCGATATCAACTATGAATACTGCACCGGATGCGGCAGGTGTGCACAGGTCTGTCCCGTCAATGACTGCATAGTGATGGTAGACGAACTCAAGTTTGACAACACCAAGAGCCCATGGGAGCAGTACACGAAGAACCCCGAACAGTACGTCCGGGTGATGGAGGAGAAGAAGGGGCTGACAAGGGAAGTTCCTTCACCCGTCACCGGTAAGGGCGAACAGTTCATTGAGCTGAAGAGCAGCGTTCCGTTCAAGGCAAAGGGGGTAAAGTAAATGGCCGCAACAATGAAACAGACCAAGGTCTATGATAGGGAAGAGCTCGCTTCGGGCACCGACGGTGTCGCACAGGCGGTGAGGCTTGCAGATGTCGACGTGTTTGCCGCTTATCCAATCCGACCGTACACAGGCGTGATGGACAGGCTTGCAAAGTTCATCGCAGACGGCAAGTTTGACGCCGAGTATATCATCGCCGACGGTGAGCATTCTCAGTTTGAGATAGGAAAGCATGCTTCTTCCGTAGGCGCGCGTGCCTTCGTCGGTAGCAGCGGGACGGGCTGGCTTTACGCAATGGAAGCTCTTGCAACTACAGCCACAGACAGGTTGCCGGTAGTGGCACTCGTAGGCAACAGGGCTCTCGACGATCCAGGGGCCTTCGGCGTGGAGCACAATGATGCAATGCTTGTGAGGGACCTTGGATGGCTTGTTGTGTGGGTCTCCACTGCCCAGGAGGCGCTGGACACAACCCTGATAGCATACAGGGTTGCCGAGGATCCGACAGTCCTTATGCCGTGTGCCGTCGCAATGGACGGAGGATATCTCACCCATTCCGAGCACATAATCAGGGTTCCGACGAAGGAGTCGGTCTCCAAATTCCTCCCGAGATACAACCTGGGAAAGAGGGTCATGCACCCTGACAACCCCGTCTCCATAGCACCCCAGATCAATGAAGACTGGTGCATGGAAATCAGGAGGCAGAACTGGGAAGCAGCGAAGAGAGCCAAGGAAGTAATCTACAAGGCTTACAAGGAATTCAACAGCGTGTTCGGCTCCAACTACACCAACCCGTTCTTCGATGAGCACATGACGAGTGGCGCTGAAACGATTGTGATTGGCATGGGCACTGTTTCCTCGGCGGCAAAGGTTGCTGTCAACAGGCTGAGGGAAAAAGGAGAAAAAGTCGGTTTCATCAAGCTCAGGTGGTTCAGGCCATTCCCGACTGAAGAACTCAGGAAGGCACTTTCCCGCGCAAAGAGGGTAGCCGTCATAGACAGAGACTTCGCTCATGGCGGGCCGGATGACGGTGGTGTGCTCTATAATGAGGTCAGGTCCGTTCTTTTCGACGCGAAGAACAAGCCGAAAGTTGTCGACTTCATAGCGGGCCTCGGAGGCAGGGAGATATCGATAGAGGACGTTATGGAAGTAGTCAGCATCACAAAGAAATGCAAAGCAGATGAACGCGTTCACTGGGTGGGCCTCAGGGAAAGGAAGACCGGGGGCACACATGTCAGGATGAAGAGGTGATTGAATTGGTTTCGACTCAACAGGCAAAGAAGGAATTCGAAAGCGCTAAGCTATACACAAGTGTGCACAACATCGACCTGGAGGAGTTCTACTCTTCCGGGCACAGAACATGCCAGGGCTGCGAGTCGGCGCTTGTAATGCGCGATTTCGTCAAGGCCTCGGGGCCGAGGACAGTCGTCACCGGTGCCACGGGCTGCATGTATGTGGCAAACACAAGCTACATGACGACTCCCTGGGTTGTTCCCTGGATGCACACCCAGCTTGGTGCTGGCGGGGCATCCGCAATCGGAATGGCGGCAGGGCTCCGTGCGCTAATGAGAAAGGGCAAGATAAAGAATGAGAAGATCAACGTGATCAACTTCTCCGGAGACCTCGGAGGCGGGGACATGGGCCTCGGAGGGATATCAGGCGCGCTGCAGACAGATTATGACCTGCTTGTCATAATATACGACAACGAATCTGCTGCAAACACAGACATACAGGCGACGAACCTGACGCCCTATGGTGCACAGACAACTTTCAGTCCGACAGGGCCAGCAAAGAGGATCATGCACACGAAATGGAAGAAGAATGTCGCTCCAATGATGGCCGTTGGCCATCCAAACTGCAAGTATGTGGCCACTGCATGCGCGACCTGGCCGCCGATGGACTACATGAACAAGGTGAAAAAAGCGCTAGACATCGGGGGCCCTACGCTTATCCACACACTTGATCCGTGCCCGAAGGGCTGGGATTACCATCCGAGATATTCCGGGGAACTTGGTCAGCTTGCGATAAAGTCAGGGCTCTTCCCGTTGTATGAGATAATCAAGGGCGAGGTCCGCTACACCTACGATGCAAGGAAGCAGAAGCGCGTCCCGGTCAGGGAATACCTCGAGAAGCAGGGGAGGTTCACACATTTCATTGACGAGGACTATGAGCTTTTCCAGACAAAGGTCGACGAGATGTGGAACGACTGGGAAATACCGGGTGTCGCTCCAGTCAAGGGAATTCTGAAGCTTGCGCAATAAGACCAGCGATGTGCCCAGAAACGCTTTCAATAAACACTTTCATGTTTTTGCACCGCAAACCCCCACGGGCACCCGGTACCTTAACGAGCTCTAAATCCGAGGCATGCACAGCGCCGAGCGGAAGAACGCCGGGGATCCGTCAGAAGGGCTGTTTCCGCTTGAAACGGCTGCCGGGTGATGCCAAGTCATAATCATGTAGTCTGTTCCAAACATGTGCAATCGTTCGATTCAGTCTGCAGTCCCCTGTACCGTTACAGTAAATTACTGCTGCGAAGGAGGCATGCCCTTTTCCAGGTCAAATTGCTTTATCGTATAGTTTCTCGGACTTGAAAACGGCCTGAAGTATTTGCCGTTGCCCTTGTAGAATTTCGAGAAGAACTCGACGTAGATCAGCCTCGCGCCCTGAATGCCCGGCTCGAACACTGCAATGATCAGGTTGAATATCTGGCCCACAACAAGGATAACCACGCCTACTACGGCCAGCAGCGGCGACTTGTGTATACCCCTCCAGAATATCAGGTCGATGACATAGGCAAGTATGACCGAAGCGAGCAGTATTCCGACTATCCTCGTGTATGACAGTATGTGGCTTATGATGGAAGGAAGTTCCATCGCCCCCATCGTCCCCTCGGAGCCGAATATTGTTGCAACTCCGGCTATTATCATTGCTATCGATGCAAGACCAGCCGTCGTGCCAGTTATCGAGGTCTTGTGTATAAGGTCGAGTCCGAGTGTGGCAATGCCCCAGGCAAACAGTAGCCATCCGATCTTGCCTGCTATTCCCCTCCGGTGGCCCTTCGTGTATTCGTTGTATGCGCCGAGCAGCAGACCCAGTGATACCAGCGCCAGACCGAAATAGCCGGAGAACAGAAGCAGTTTTCCTATGCCTGTATTGAGCAGGGTCGACGACGTGACAAAAACGGAAAGCGTCGGAAGTCCCATGTTGAACACAGTCACTGGCAGAATCGGGAAACCGAAGAAAGTGTTGAACAGGAGGCCCGCCACAATCGCTATAATGGACGAAGGTATGAGCGCCCTCGCGAGCGTCTTTAGCGCGTTTGGCCCCATTATCATCAGCACGAAGCGCGACAGCATCTTAGGTATGTGGCTCTTGGCGACCGGATGGTCTATCCTGTGTTTTATGAAAAGCGATATGAGAAGTATAGTCAGGCCATATCCCCAGTCTCCGACCATTATGCCGAAGAGGAAAGGAAATACAATGGCAAAAACAAGCGTCGGGTCGACCTCGTACTCCTGCGGGAGTGAGTAGAAGCGGATGAAGAATTCAAAGAGTTTTATTCCCCTCGGGTTCTTCAGAAGCGTCGGTGGCTGCTCATCCGTCTCCACGACAGATACAATCACATTTCCGCCGGTCGTGTTGTTGAGCAGGTCGACAAGCATTTTGTAATGCCGCTTCGGCACCCAGCCTTCAATAGCGAAACTGTCCCTCGTGGAGGAAAGCTTCTCCGAAACCTCGAATTTCCTTGACTCTATCTCAAGCTGTTCCCTGATCTGCGCTACACTGGCAAACCACCTGTCAGAGAGCTGGCCAAGCCTTTCCTGTATCTTCCCCGACTGCTTTTCAAGTTCGCCTACTCTCTTCCTCGAGTCATCTATGAAATCGGAAGGCAGGCCACGCATTGCAGGCACCGCAATGATTTGGAACCCCTTCTCGTTGGACAGCCTTGCAAGATCCGAGTCCATCCCTGCCGGGACAGATATGAGCACGTAATCATTTCCAAGGTCCCTGCAGACGGATCCATGGATTGTTTCCCTTACCGGGGAGTATATGTCTATATCCTCCTTCTTAACAGCAAGGAAGGAGGCTATGAGCCTGCCGGAGTAAATCGAAAGATCGTAGTTGAGTGCTGACAGGGCCCCCGCGATCCTTACCTTCTCCTTCAGGTCCCTTGTCTCTGCAGATATTGAGCTCTCTTCCTCCTTTAGCCTCTTGAGCTCCGGTTCTATGTTGACCTCCGAAGCGGCGGCCGACAGTTCGTCGAGAGACTTGAAGAACTTTTTCTCAACCGGCCTCTTCGGCATTATGGCCTCCATTCCCCTGAACCGGAGCAGTTCGGAGCTCAGCTTTTCGTAGCTTTCCGCCTGCAATCCCTTCTGCATCAGGCCTGCAACTTCGCCGCTGACTTCCTCAAGCTGCATGATGCCGACATCATGCAGAGCGGACACTATGACATTCCGCTTCGAGTTGGCGCCTATGACACGTATCCTTATGATCTTCTCCGGTTTCAGTGTCATCTGTCTATTCCTCTAGAAATGAGAGCACGAGCTTGTTGACAGCCCCTTCCAGCTCTGCCTTTGTCACCCTGAGTTTCATTGCAGCAGCCTCCTTCCGGGCTCCTTCAACTATTTCCTCGCATCGGGCGCCCGTGTCAGTTTTCACCTTCTGCAGTGCTTCCAGGTAAGCCTTCTCGGCATCCGTCTTCGCCGATTCAACGCTGCCTGCGAGCTCCTTCCTCTTCTGCTCCAGCATTTCCTCCTGCTTCCTGGCGAACTCCCTGATTTCGGCCTCTACGGAATCCTCTTTTTCCCTGATTGACTTGAGCGCCTCAACATCGCCTGTCATTCATATCACCCCTGATAGGAAAAGAACCAGCAGGACAAGCGCTATTGCCGGGTTCAGCATGACCACAAGTCTTCTGATGAGCATGAAGCGTCTCAGGCTTGGATTGCCCCGGACCATGTCGGGCGTCACTAGGACCTGCTTCACAAAGTGCCTCACCTTGTACTTAGGCTGATACATCCGCTGCCTCCTTCCCCTGTCTCTGCACCATTTTCCTTTTTATGACCTTGAGCGTAGTGAAAGTGTCTCTCTCTATCTCGTCCAGCCTCATCCTGATCTGCTTTGCAGAGTACGTCAGCTGTGGAATGAGTATGTTCTCGATCGCGTTTGACCTTCTCTTCGTCTTGTCTATCTCCTGCAGGAGCCTCCTCATCGAATTCTCCTTTTCGGCGATCTCGAGCATCGATGAAAGCACCTTTTCGAACTTCTTGATTGCATCGTTGACTGGGGCGCTGACGGCGGTAGACCTGTACTCCGGGCTGAGAACGGAGAGCCCTGCCTTTACACTGAGCTCCGGGACCCTGACGCCCATCACATTCTTCGCCCCCACGCCGACATTGGAGCTGGACGACATCTGCGCGACACGCTCGAGCTCCATTGCACCGCTCATGACTTCTGCAAGCTTGAGCGAATCAATTGCCCTGCCTATGTCTTCCCTCAGGTTCTCCCTGAGACCCCTGATCTTCCTGCTAATGTTGAAGAATTCCATCACCAGGGCGTTGCGCTTCATTTTCAGCAGGTCCAGCCCTCTCTTGGCGAGCTTGATGCGCCTGTTTGTCCTGATCAGTTCTATCCTGGTGGGCTTGATCTGCTGTGCCGGCATTACTCCTTCCTCCACTTGCCGTACTTCTCTATGAACTCCCTCTTGACTCTCTTCATCTCTGTTTTGGGCATGACGCTCAGAAGCTCCCATCCAAGGTCCAGTGTCGTCTCTATTCCCCTGTCCTCGTAGACACCCTGCTTCACGAACCTGTTTTCAAACTCGTCCGCGAATTTCAGGTAGAGCCTGTCATTTGCCCCGAGCGCCTCCTCACCCACAATCGCACTGAGGGATCTCAGGTCCTTGCCGTTGGCGTAGGCCGAATAGAGCTGGTCGGCAATGCCCCTGTGATCCTCCCTTGTTCTCCCCTTGCCTATGCCCTGGTTCATCAGCCTTGAAAGAGAGGGAAGGACGTCTATCCCGGGATATATCCCCTTTCTCTGCAGATCTCTGCTAAGCACCGTCTGTCCTTCTGTAATGTAGCCTGTCAGGTCGGGGATGGGATGCGTTATGTCGTCTCCGGGCATTGTCAGTATTGGTATTTGTGTAATCGAACCGTTCTTTCCCCTTATTTTTCCTGCGCGTTCGTATATTGTGCTCAGGTCGGTGTACATGTAGCCAGGATAGCCCCTTCTTCCCGGGACTTCCTCCCTCGCGGATGAAATCTCCCTGAGCGCCTCGCAGTAGTTTGTCATGTCGGAGAGAATCACAAGAATGTGCATCTCCCTCTCATACGCCAGATACTCTGCCGTTGTGAGTGCAACCTTTGGGAGCATGATGCGTTCCATCGACGGGTCGGAGGAAAGGTTGAGGAAAAGCACGGCTCTTGACAGTGCACCCGTGTTCCTGAATTCGCTGATGAAGAAATTGGCCTCCTCGCTTGTTATGCCCATGGCACCGAAGATGACAGCGAAGTTCTCTCCTTTCCCGAGCACCTTCGCCTGCCTCGCTATCTGGGCCGCAAGCATGTTGTGTGCCAGGCCAGACCCTGAGAAGATTGGCAGTTTCTGCCCCCTCACAAGCGTGTTCATTCCATCGATTGTGGAAATGCCCGTTTCAATAAACTCTGAGGGCTCCTCCCTGGAATAAGGATTTATCGCGTTTCCAACGATTTCCACCCTCTCCTTGCTTATGATCAAAGGGCCACCATCGGATGGTTCGCCGAGACCGTTGAATATCCTTCCGAGCATTTCGTCTGAGACTGTAATCCTGGCCGTTGTGCCAGAAAACTTCACTCTTGTCTTCCCGACATCCAATCCCGAAGTCGGACCGAACACCTGCACGACTGCCAGGCCCCTGCTTGTGTCGAGGACCTGCCCGGTTCTTGTCTGTCCATCAGGCGTCCTGATTTCTACAAGCTCGTTGTATGCAGCGTTCTCCACCTTCTCCACAAAAAGGAGAGGACCCGTTATCTGTGATATTGACTTGTAGCTCACACCAGGCATTTTCATGCACCTACCATCTGTGTCCCGGCAGACTGCATCTGCCCCGCGATATCCTTTAGGAGGTCTGCGAAGAATGACTCTGCCTGCTCCTCCTTCACTTCTTTCATCCTGGAGATTTTCTCCCTGACAGGAAGAACTGAGAGCTGCTCCATTGTGGCTCCCCTTTCGAGTGCCTCATTCTGGAATTTTCCCATCTCACTTATAG
>JAKAPY010000080.1 GCA_021811925.1 Thermoplasmata archaeon
TTCTCGAATGCCTGTCTTGTCTGGGATGCGTAGTTATCTTTCCCGACAAGATTGCCATTCGAATCAAGAGCGACCTGTCCCGCTATGAACACAATCCTCTTTCCTGTCACCTCTGCAACGTGTGAATAGCCGATGGGTTTGTGCATTGTTCCAGGGTTGAGTAGTTTCACCATTCTTAATCCAGCTGTTGGTTCCTGAGACTGTTTCCTTTAATATGGTTTTCCTCAAAAGTGACGCGAGAAAGCTTCAAGACATTGATTAGCGAATCCTCCACAAGACTCTTGTGGTTTGCTACAAAATACTCGCGGCGGGATTTGTAAGTATATATACACACGAATCCAAGCCAAGATGAACGCGCCGCTGGTTGCAAATGCATCGAAGCCAGCCCTGTCGTTGTTCCCCCTTCCGTTCCGCTTCGTGCTTTCCTCCTCGCCAAGTAAGACAACTTCGTGTATCTTCAGATGCATATCTGCTCCAACAGAGAGCATCGTTTTTTGGTTTCCTTCCAATATTCTGGCGAGGAGAGCAAACCACGGCGCAGGCGCCTATTGCCGGCCCCGGAGGCCGGAGACTGCCTATCTGTTTGTGTGGTTCAGGGTGAATTCAAATTTCGTCGGGTCCAAACCCGCAAATGTTTTCTGCCCCCTTCCCTGCATCAAGGATGGCTGTTTCCCGCATCCTTCAGAGCCATAGGTTGATTCTCTCATGGCATTCTGCGCTAACAGTCTCGAAGCAATTGAGCTAAGTGGCGTTCGGGTTCCAGTTATCAATCGTGAATGTGAAGTTGGTCCATGCAATGACGGGCTTGTAAGGGACGTGATAAGTCACTAGAAATGAGGGGGTGATGTTGTCTGGAAAAGGAGTTGAGGAAGGTGTGACTTGCCATGGTAAAGTGAGGTTGGTACCCACGTAGCTCAAGAGTGATGAATTCGACTCAAAACTAACCGAGGTTATGTCGTACGAGCCCCAGAGTGGGCTATATTTTCCGTTATTCAATACCAGCTCGGTGACATTCGAACTGTTTCTTGGCCCGGTAAAGAAATTTAAGAGGACGCTCACATTCTCGGCGGAAGGAATCGGGCCGTATTGGAACCCAATAATACCACCCGTGCTTATATTGAACAGAGGATACGTTGTATTGTTGACGACTGCAAAGAACGCATAGCGATCCAAATTAATATACGGGTTGAAAACTAGTTTGACCGTCGTTGAACCAGATCCTGTATTGAACACTAATGGCTGCAGTGTCACCGGCCAGGGTATCTGTGGGGGAACATAGTAGTTCAATCCATAGTTTGCAAAATAAAGACCGGTGTAATTTGGAATGAATGCATACCATGTGTTTTGCTGCAGTCCGTTGAAAGTGATGGGGGAAGGGCCGGGATGAGTCGGGTATCCGGTCCCTTTGTTTATGTTTGCCGGCGGCTGCAGCAGTGTGACAGACCAGTTTATGTCACTTGGCAGCCCATATGCTTCGAACGTCACCGAAACAGTTCTATAGTAGGCATCATAGACAACAAGTCCGGCTAAGGACACGATTATAACTGCCGCAACTGCGAACGCCTTCAACTTCCTATTCATGCTACAACCCTGTATTCATGGACTTCTCAATCACTGGATGGCTACTTCCTCGCACCTCATATTGGCTTGTCATCAACAAGCAAACCATTCGCTATATAATCTCCTCCCCGTGTATTTGAAGTGTGATACACTGGAGCGGCCGAAATATCGTATACTGTGAAATTGCCATTCAGGACTGTTATGTTGTAGACTGGTATCCAGGTATTGTTCAACGGATCGAACACCTTCATGGAAGTGTTTATCCGTCCGAGCATAAGCCATTCAGCAGTACCATTCTGAAGCTGGACATAGAGCGGCTGATCATTTGGACCAGCTGCCTTGAGAATGCCGTCAATATCCCAAACCTGAGATACCTGTTTGGATGTAACACTCACGACGGTGCCGTTGAACAAAGCATGCTGTGTGATGTCATACGACAGAATTCCCATCCCGGTTGTCAGGTATTGCACCTGAATGAGGGTTCCATTCACGGTTGATATTTCTGTTCCATACAGGACGCATGCAGAACAAGACACTTTGATGTAGAAGTCCTGGTGTTCACTGTTTTCCAGTGAGACATTTACCTTAACGGTGCTTGAGGTACCCTTACATAATTCTCCGCCGCTGTATTGATAAAATGAGGCGTACATTGAATAAACTCCGGCTACGCCAGCCAAGAAACTATAATCTCCCGATGAGTCCACGCCAACAGTTCCCTGAGAACCGTTTGGTGCAGTGATTATAACGGAGGCACCGCTCACCCCATCGTTGCTCGAAACCGTGCCGTAGACCTTTCCATACAAGAGTGTCTGCACAAAGGCACTGGAGGTTGCTCCGTTTCCAAGGATAAGCGGTGACCCTTGTGATGGTATTATGGTCATTGAACCCCAGGGCGTGTTGGCGGAGGTGGTAATGTCGTAGGTATCGTTTGGATATCCGTAGAAAACCACCTGGCCAAGAGAGTTTGTCTTTACATGGTAAACATCTCCGTAGTAAGGGCTCGTGGCAGTCTGATCGACCAGCTTCACCCAGGCACCGGCAACGGGGCTGCCACCATAATACACCTCAATGGGAATGGCCTCTGTGTTCCAGGTCGTCGTATAGTTCAGGTAGACGGCCGATCCTTGGTAGCCTTCTGGAAGAGGATATTCGCCATATTCACTAATCAAATTGTCCGCCATAAGATGGATTACAGGGTTATCTCTGAACAATGTTTGTGAAATGTAAACAGTTACGTTCAATCCGGCAGCAAATACATTTTGCCACACACCATGCTGACCACTACCGTTGTCGACGAAGTACGATTCGTAGGCTGCATTGGTACCATAGGCAGGATTTACCGATGAAGGAGGCGATATTGCCCCATATAGTGCCAACTCAGTTTGTTGCGTTCCGACGAAATATCCAACTATCGGCAATTGCCCGGCCACATTCGTTACCAGGGCCTCTTCAGTAGCCTGCTGTGTGCCGCCGGATCCTGAAGATTCGTTGATCCCTTTGGCATAAGTGTTAGAGTATCCAATCGCCAAAGAGTTCGTGTCCGGAATGTTCGAGACACTCACTTGAGTTTGAGTGGCGAACGTGCCATATGTTTGAAGACTGGGCCCAACATAGACTGTTCTTTGATAAGTTCCACCCACTGCGGCCAAATAAAAGGTTATTTCCAGTTGGCCGCCATTTGAATTTGGGTTGTATGAATAATAACTGCTACCCACGTTGGCGATTCCATCGGTCAAGAAGAGCGCATTACCAACGTTATCAGGTGCGGTAGCATTGCTTTGGCTCATGCTTACTTCGTTGTTAACGTATGAGAACCCATTATCATTGGTCGTCAAGTAAATGGTATCGTTCCCGAGATATCCTTGCCATCCCCAGTAAGTCGCACCGCTTGCAGCTCTCGCATACCCGATTGTCCCCGGAACCAAGAACAAGGCAACAGAAATCCCTGACATAGTGAACACTAGAACGAGTGCCAAAGATCCGGCCTTCTTCATTCGAAAGGCTTTATGCCTCTGGTCTTTAGTGGCGGGTATTGAATTCAACAAGTTCCTGTAGTACCTAACCAGTCTCTTGTCAATGTCATCCACATGATGCAATTTACGAGATTCCTCCATCTCAAGAAAGTCCCCATTAGCAATATCACGAAATTCATACAAATATCTTTGTGTCCTTCCCAGAACCTCCGAACAGGATCGTAACAGCTATTCTACGATCGAATGAAATTGCCTGTTTTAGGGCGCCCTGGCATTTTTGCAGCCGCGCTTCCGATTCCATTATAACATTTATCATACGATTACTCTTCCGTGCTCAGCAGGGAGAGGCTCTACAGGACACTGATAATGAGCTGCGCCCGATTAGATTTTTACACATGTGGTGTGGAGACTCTGAGAAGGGGTTGAGGGGGAGAGCCGGAGCGGGTGAGCGAAGCGAACGGGCGTTAGATCAGTGTTGCATGCAAAGAGCCAGGCAGCTGCAGTGCGATTGGGGACCGTGACTGCATGACGACAAAGAGAGTGATCAGCGCCAGTGAGAAGATGTCAATACTGAATGAGGGCATGCAGCCAGGCGCCGTCATCACGGAGATCTGCAGGAAGTAGTGCGCCGTCGAGAATGAACAACCGAGAGTGGAAGTCTCAACATGGTAAGAATCGCAAACCATGAAGCGAGGACCAAGAGTGAGCTGGCAACAGTTTCACTTGAAGCAGGTCGACAACGGGAGACAACGAACCCATGAGGTCCAGTAATCCCTACGCAGACAGGCGGGCCGTAACGAGCAGTGAAGCCAGATGTAGCATCGTGATGCATACCCACAGTAATGTGGTGAGTGAGTGTGCCGAGACTCTTACTTCAAGTCGAAGGCAGTATCCCTCAACCGTTAATGCGGTATGGTTGCCGGAGCACTCCGGTGTAGCAGGCACGGCATGCCTGGAAGGCTGTTCAGTGAAAGACGGGAGATCCGATGTATGTGTCGCAGCAGCCGTGTTGGTATCAGTCTGCGTAAGCATGCCCATAAGCGCAACCCGTGAAACGGCATGCAAAGCACCATCGGAAGTCAGAGGGGATAGTAGTAGCGATGAAATCCCTGTAATGGGGAGGGATGCGAAGAATCCCCGCTTTAGCCATGCGTCGAACGTGACAAGGGGCCGTCCAATGTCGCCGGAAGGTGTAGTACATGGATAAAAAGGTCCGCATGTTACGTGAGACGCTCTATCTGTCTGCAAAGGCAGACAGGAACAGAAGGTTTCATGCCCTTTATGACAAGATATGTCGCATCGACATACTCAATGAGGCATGGAACACAGTCAAAAGAAATGGTGGAACACATGGCATAGACAATGTACGCATACAAGACATAGGAAACAGCGAAGAATTCATTCAGAACATAGTACAGGAACTCAGGCAGCACACATACAGACCATCACCTGTCAGGAAGGTGCTCATTCCCAAGTCGAACGGAAAGATGAGGGCGCTGGGCATCCCCACTGTCAGCGACAGGGTCGTTCAGACAGCAGTCAAACTGGTCATAGAATCGGTATTCGAGGCGGACTTCGAAGACTGCTCGTTCGGTTTCAGACAGGGCAGGTCGGCGCATGATGCAGTGGCCGATGTCGTCAAGTACCTCAACTTCGGCTGCGAAGAGGTCATAGATGCGGACATACAGGGATGCTTCGACAACATACCCAAACACCCGCTCATGAAGGCAGTGGCGAGAAGGATTGTGGATGGCAGCATACTGGCCCTCATCCGCTCCTTCCTTGATGCTGGCATCATGGACGGCAGCGAATTCAGTGACGCGGCAGCGGGAACACCGCAGGGCAGCCCTGTCAGCCCGCTGCTTGCCAATATCTACCTCGACCAGCTGGACAAGAGATGGAAGAGTACAGTGCACACAACGGAAACACATCTCGTCCGCTACTGTGATGACTTCGTCATACTCGGCATGGGCAACATGGAGAAGGAGATGATATCTCTCAGGGAAATCATGAGTGAACTCCGACTTCAACTCAGCGAGGAGAAGACGAGGCTCACAACGGCGGAACAGGGTTTCGATTTCCTCGGCTTCCATTTCGTCAGGCACTATTCCAGAAGAAGAGGGAAGAGGGTCACGAGATGGATGCCGTCGAACAGGGCACGAACGCGTATCAGGGAGAACATCAGGCAGAAGACGGACAAATCAAATCTCGCAACAACAACGCCGTATGGTGCAAGGGAGTCGGTAGGAAGAGCGCTCGCAGGATGGTACCAGTACTTCAGGCACGGCATGAGCACCCAGGCATTCAGCGAAATACACGATTACGCAGAGTTATCCATCGCCAGAATGTTCAGTCGATGGAAACAGCGGAAACATGTCGGAATGAGACAGAAAAGGGAAGGGCATGGCCTCATGCTGGACAGACCACCGGTGGCCACGCCGTACGCAAGGAGGGCGGGAGCATTCAGATGAAGGCTATCGGTGAGCGCAGTGCGGGAAATCCGCCCGCTGCGTTCGACGAGGGGCGGCAGGAGAAATCCTGTCGTCTACTCTATCAGCATAGGTTCATCGACATACTACAAATGGAAGAGGGAAGGTCTTCAGGGGATGAAGGAGGCTGTCGCCGGACCAAACAAAGAGGTCATCGCGCTGAAGCAGGAGAACGCACGTCTCAAGAAACTCGTCGCAGAGGAGGCGCTGGTCATCGACCGTCTCAGGGAGCTCAACGAGGCGATCACAAAGGGAAAAAACGAGTCATGGAGGCGTTCAGGGCAATGATATCTCAAAGAGAACTCGGCGTGTCTTCGGCTGCATTCATGCTCCACACGTCCAGGTCATCATTCCAGTATGCTGGACGCCCTCCGTCCAGGCGTTTCAGGGCAGATGAACGGGAGAAGAGGCGGCTCATAGGGAGTCTGGCAGGCGGGAACATAACATACGGTTACCGCCGCATCTGGGCGCTGCTGAGGAGGCGGGGCGTGTTCATAAGCAGGAACAGGGTCAGGCGCATCATGGGTGAAATGCACCTGCTCAGGGAGGCGCATTTCCCGAGGCCAAGGCTGCCTCAGACGGGCAACCTTGTTTCGGACACCCCTGACACAAGGTGGTACACGGACATCACTTACATTGACACGACCGACTTCGGCCCCTGCGCATTCATCGAGATTGAGGATGCGTGCACGAGGGAGATAATCGCCTGGAACTTCCTCGTGTCGTGCGGAGCTGCAGAGGCGTTCGCTGTCGTGGAGGAGGCGGTCATGAACCGCTTCCCCTCGGGAAGGGCCGATGGTCTGCGCCTGAAGACGGACGGCGGCAGCCAGTTCACATCGACAACATTCAGGGAAGGATGCTCGCTGCTCGGCATAAAGCTCGAGGCAACAAGGAAGAGAAAGCCCGAGGACAACGGCATGATCGAGTCTCTGCATGGTCATTTCAAGAACGATTATGTGTTTATCCGGGAAAACATGTGCTTCGCTGAAACGCAGCTCATGCTGTCTCAGGCGGTAAGGCACTACAACGGGGAAAGGCCCCATTCTTCGCTCGGCTACCTGACGCCGAGCGAGCTGAGGAAATCTCTTGATGAGCAGGTAAGGAGAGAGGTGATTCAGTGAAGCACAGAGAAGAAAGCGAGTCCAGGGAGACCCTTTCCCTCCCCTCTGGACTCCCTACTTGATGTGTAAAGATCAAAGCACGTCGAGGAAGTATTCGCCTGCGGATGTGCTTGAGCATCTGTCAAGGGTGCAGATGCTCAGTGTGGACCGCAGGTGGATCATGACCGAGATGCCGAAGAAGACGAGAGAGATTATAGCGCAGCTGGAGATACCTATTATTCAAAATTGACGGAGTTATGGATTAATGAGCCAGCCTATGGATATTTATGCCGAACCGCTGCACGTGGCAGGCTAACAGCTGCATTCGATTTGACTAGCGTCAGCAGCGTGTTTGAACTTGGCAATTATTTCCTGACACCGTCGGACTTCATTTTTTCCCGTATC
>JAKAPY010000081.1 GCA_021811925.1 Thermoplasmata archaeon
TCCTTCTCCTCAGATATTGCGCCGCATGAAACGCACTTTATGTCCCACTCAACATAATCCTTGATCGGCGGGAGGTAAAGCGAGGTGAATTCTATGCCCGCTGCCTCTGCTATGTTCTGCATCGAATAGTCTTCGGTGACAAGAACCGCGCGAAGTTCGCGTGCAAGCGAGAGCACCTCAATGTCCGTGGGCGACAGCCTTGCTATGTCACCCGTCTGCTCCGCTTTCCTCTTTATCCAGTCCACATTCTCCCTGCCAGGCTCAACAATTCTGAGCCTGGTCTGGACAAACAGTTCCGCCCTTTCCGTTCTGTAGACCCTTTTGAGTTCCCTTATGACCATCGGCGTGGAGTACAGTATATTTTCCGCCGGGTAGTCAGTGGCGCTGTATATCGCGCTTGTGTCCAGGACATACGCCACCGGAGTTCCCGAATTCTTCCTGCCGCTTCCCGGTTCGCTCATGTGTAGTGCAGCTTGAATCGCTTTCTGAGCTTATTTGCCTTGCTTTTCACATTCATTCCCTTCAGCGCCTCAATGACAAGGGAGGCAACCTCCCCCATCTCCCTGTCCCCCATCCCAAGCCTGGAGACCTCGGAGGTGCCAAGCCTTCCTGTGGTGTCTGTCACTATGTCATCCCTTCCAAGTCTCTCGGACATGCCCCCGAATGTGAAGCCCAGTCCCCCAAGGCTCGTTTCGTCCAGGAGAAGCTGGTGCGATCTCGAGTATCCCAGCTCACCGAACCTGCATTCCAGTCCTGAGGAGGTAAGGTGCCGTCCGAGAGATGAGCTGTTGGACTGTATCCTGGTGGCATACCTGGGGCCGTGCTTCTTCATCTCGTACAGGGCCTGTGCGACACCCGCTATCCTGTTCCAGTGCGCATTGTCTATAATCCTCCAGGTGGTGTTGCGCGTGAATTCCCTCCAGATGCCGTCATCCGGTGTGATGAACAGTCCTCCCTGCGGTCCCGGAAGGCTCTTGTGTGTGCTCCCGACAACTATGTCCACTCCCTCTGCAACCGGGTCCTGGAATCTTCCGCCCGTCACCAGTCCCATTACATGCGATGCGTCATATGCAAGGAGGGAACCGGAGTCTGTGCATGCATCGTGTATCGCCTTCATGTCATAGGGGAAGAGTATGAAACTCTGCCCTAGAATCACCAGCCGCGGCCTGCGTGCACGTATGGCCGTGGCCGCTGCCTCTGCATCCAGGTTCCATTTCCGCCTGTTGAATGGGAGTGCCTCGAATTTCAGTGAAAATATGTCTGGAATGTATCCTTCGCCATACCCGTCGTACCCGCCGTCGGAGGAGGCAACGGCCATTATGGTGTCCCCCTTCCTGCATGTGCTGGCAATCATGAGCAGGGAGGCTATGTGGCCAGAAAGGGGCTTGAGCGATGCATGTGCACCGTGAAACAGTGAGGATGCAGTTTCCTCCCCGAACGACTCGACTTCGTCCATGTACCGTGTGCCGCCGTAGCTGTTTGCCGCCCCCGAATTGGATATGAATTCATTGCTGCGGAGCGTGTATCGCCCTGCCATGTCACTTGAAAGCACTGACCTGACAGCGCTGCTCAGTATGTTTTCAGACGGCTGGAGGTTTATGCACTGCGTACCCCTCCACAAATCATGCGCCCTTACGTAGCCTTCTATCTTGGAGGGCATGAAAACACTTCAGTTGTTGGGCCCGTATCTCTCCTCGAATTCAGGGAACTGGACGCCTGGATATTCCTCTTCCTCGTCTGTATCGATGACCATATTGAGAAGCATGTTTACGATTTCTTTCATTTCTCTAATCTCTCCCCGCAGAGACTCTATCTCTTTCTGGAGCCGCTCATCTTCTTTCTTACCCACTGGCTTCTTCCCGTTAACTTTGCTGCTGGGCATCTGAGATGCGTCCTCGTCTCCACTTTAACGCGCTAAGCTTTTAACTCTTTGTGTTTCCACGGCCACTACTCTGCCAGCCATCACACAGCAGGCAGGCCGCCGTAATCATCCGCGACCTTGCGCTTCTCGTATCTCTCGCATTCCTCACAGTACAGTGATTTGTCCTTGAGTTTGAGCACCGATCTGCACCTTCCGCAGTGCGCAAGCACGACCCCGAAATGGCCGTTCACGGTTGTCAGCTGCGTTGATGGCTGCGACTGGATAACTTCTGCCCTTATGACATCACCAACTCTAACTGCCGAACCAACTGTCTCCACATACTGGGATGATATGCTCGAGACATGCAGGGTAGCCTCCGAGTCGCCCGTAATCTGCCTCGTCGCACCCTCGATTGAGAGTATGTCGCATATGGCCATCGAGCTCTTGACGTCGGTCACGGCGGCAAGTACCCTGTCCTTCTTCTTGGGCTCGGTTATTGGATTCCTCGGTGTGACCGATGCACTGTGGTTCTTCGTGTCAAGGGCAAGTTTTCCGGCCTCGGATGCAATTATCTTGCCGTCCGACTCGTAGGTTCCCTTCCCTGGGACATATTCCTCCGCGATTGCCACAATCTCTCCGGGGACTACAAACTTCTCTGCCATATTCCTTTCCTGTTAACCTTGTATCTTCACTACCTTAAAAAGGATTAGCTCGAATCCCTTCTTTTCCTTCGTGTGGAAATGAAACATCCGGGGCATCTCGTATATGAACGCCTTCTCAAATTCCACCCTTGCACCAAGCTCCTCAAACTTCTCCTTGAGGAACTCCCTGGTCCGTCCCAGGTGGATAGTGTAAACCGTGTCGCCTATCTCAAGCGCCTTTCTTATGAAGGGGAGGTCTGCATTGCGCCTCTGTGAACCGAATGGCGGATTCTGGAATACGGTGTCGTATCGGCCCTTGACATCCTCCACTTCGGCCACTTCGAAGAGTGTTTTTGAAAGCCTCTCAGCCGGGAGCATCCGGAGAGCGTTTCCGGTTGCCAGCTCTATGGAGCGTGCATCGGAGTCAAAACCTGCCGCAGATGTCGCACCCATGACCATTGCGGCAATGGCGAAGGTACCTATGCCGCATCCAAGGTCGGCAACCCTCCTGTTTTCAACGTCACCCCTCATCGTGGCGTCATAGACAATCGAGGCGGCTATGCTTGGCGGGGTAAAGTACTGTTCATTCTGCACGGAAGGCGAACTGAGCCTCTGCAGCCCTTCCAGCTTTTTCTCCAGTTCTTTCAGTTTCATTGAAGCATGCCTTCAGCCGATTGTCGGTTCGAGACTTATAGTATGTCCATTGCCTGTTGAAACGAGGGTGAGCATCCAACTTTACCGAAGATTATTAAACATGCGGCGCTTAGTTGCAATTATGCAAGAAGTGCTTCCTGGCGTCTACATGATTGACAAGTATTCGCTGAAGTCCTTTGGAAATTCCGGTTATTTTGTAAAGCACGAGAAGGGCAACATACTCGTGGATGCGCCCGAGTTGAAAGAAAGTGATGCGGACTTCATAGGCAAGAACGGGGGCCTGGCATATATTTTTATAACTCACATCAGGGCTTTTGGAGACGCCTGCCGCATTAAGGGCGCCTTCAATGCAAAGCTCGCCATTCATGAGGAGGACGCTAAACTAGTCAAGGGATGTGCGCCCGACATAACATTCAAGGATGTTTACAGCCTCTACAGCGATGTCACGCTGATTCCAACAATCGGTTACTCTCCGGGTTCATCAAGCATGCTGCTTGCGAGGAATGGCGGTGCACTGTTCTGCGGCGACTTGTTCTGGATAGGAAACAGGGACAGGTACAGCTCGGAGCTGATGAGCTGGCCAACGGAGGAAGACAAGAAGACATGGTTCCAGGCAGACGACCTTGTTCTCAACATCAATCTAATGGATGCAGATATAGCAGCCATGACTTCAAGTGCGCAGAAGCTCATGAATTACGATTTTGAATCACTTCTCATGTCCCACCCGCATTATCCCCCGAGGGGAAGGGGGATTGTTGCAAGCGGCGCCAAGAAGATGGTGGAGAAGACGCTGCAGGAAAAGAAGGTAACCCAGTTCACCGACTGGCGAAGGGAATAATAACCCCCTCGATTTATCACACAACGTCATCCCTTGGGCTCATGGTCTAGCGGTTATGACGTCGCTCTCACACAGCGGAGGTCCCCGGTTCAAATCCGGGTGAGCCCACTTTTCCGGAGCACTGCTTTACACTTCCCCATGCGGGCATCGAAACCGTCCAGTGGGCCTGAGCAGAATGTCACCGCATCCCTGGCCTTCCAGCAACGATGTTAAATAATCACCCCAGCATGCAAATGCCATGACCTTCGAAAGTTCCATTTCCGAGTTTGTGGAGCGTTCGGAATTCGACGACATGAGCGATGAAGTTTTGCACGAGGTAAAGCGGCGAGTCATAGACTCGATCGGTGTCGCCCTTTCTTCCCGGAACTCACCACCTGCCAGGGCAACAAGGAAATTCCTTCCAAGCTATCCGGGAGGATATCTTCTCATTGGCGGGGGGCGGGCATCTCCGGACATTGCCTCATTCTACAACACACTGCTGATAAGGTACCTTGACTTCAACGACACTTACCTGTCTCTCGAACCGCTGCACCCGAGCGACATGATCGGCGCCCTCCTTTCAGTGGGCTCGAAAGCAGGCAGCAACTGCAAGGACATGCTGCTAGCCATTGCAGTGGGATATGAGGTTGGTGCAAGGCTGTGCGATGCAGCCTCGCTACGAAGCAAGGGATATGACCATGTCAACTACCTGGAAATAGCGACCGCTGCCGCACTCTCAAAGCTGCTGCACTTCGACAGGAGGAAGACAGTGAATGCAATCTCCATGACAATTGTCCCAAACGTCGCACTGCGTGAAAGCAGGGTTGGTGAGCTATCGATGTGGAAGGGCGGTGCGGCCGCGAACTCCAGCAGAAACGCCACCTTTGCCGCTTTCGCAACCATGGGTGGATTTACCGCCCCTCCCAGGCCAATAAGCGGGACGCTTGCATTCAAGAAAATAGTGTGCCAGGATCTGGATGAGTCCCTCTTCAAGAGGATTGGAAAGCCGAAGGCAATACTTCGCACATACATCAAGAAGTACCCAGTTGAGTATCATGCCCAGTCGGCAGTCGACATGTCGCTTGCTCTCAGCAGCAAGGTGAAGGGGAAGGAAATCAGGTCGGTCAGGGTTGAAACCTATGAGGCTGGCAGGACGATACTTGCCGATCCGGAGAAGTGGCATCCAAGGAACAGGGAGACAGCTGACCACAGCCTTCCTTTTGCTGTTGCAGCCTCGCTTTCAAAAGGCGATTTCTGGCTGGGGACGTACTCTCTCGCTGGAAACAGGAAGCTCGAAAAACTGATGAGTCTTGTCGAGGTAGTTGAACGTGAAGACTTCACCAAGCAGTACGCAGAAACACTGCCCACTCGTATCACCGTCAGGACATCTGCGGGGGACTTCACTGAAGAAATGTCTGTTCCCAAGGGCCATTGGAAGAATCCAATGAGCGATGCTGAAGTCGAATCAAAGTTTGTGCGATTATCTGGAAATAAAAAACTTCTTCCAAAGCTCTGGAACATGGAGAACATGAAGGTGATGCAGCTTGTCAAATCAACTGGCCAGGCTTGAATTTGCGGTCATTCCCGGCGTCTACAGTCCCTTCACAGCCATGCTTGCCGAGAGGTCGGGAGCGCAGGCGATATACCTCTCCGGTGGTGCACTCACTTCATCCATGGGCTTACCGGACATAGGCCTGATAACGCTCGATGAACTTGCATCGGCAGTCAGGAGGATAAGGGAAGCGGTGGACATACCTCTCGTGGTGGATGCGGACACGGGCTTCGGTGAAGCTGTAAACGTATGGAGGACGGTCCGCGTCCTCGAGAGGGCGGGTGCGGATGCCATTCAGATAGAGGATCAGCGCATGCCGAAAAAGTGCGGCCATCTTGAAGGGAAGGAGGTCGTGCCGCGCGAAGAGATGGTCCACAAGATAAGGGCCGCTGTCAGGGCAAGAAAGAATGCCCTCATAGTCGCAAGGACAGACTCCAGGGCCGTCAACGGCCTTGAAGACGCTACTGAACGGGCATCGCTGTATTTTGAGGAGGGGGCGGATGTTGTGTTTCCCGAGGCGCTTACCAGCAGGGAGGAGTTCCGTTCATTTGCCCGAACAGCCACGGGGCCGCTTCTTGCAAACATGACCGAATTCGGAAAGACGCCGCTGATCAGAGCATCGGATTTCAGGAAGTTCGGTTACAGGTATGTCATTTTTCCAGTAACTGCATTCAGGGCGGCCGCCCGGGCGGAGGAAGCTGTTTTCAAGGAGATTCTCGGGAAGGGAACCCAGTCGGGAATAATGGACAGGCTCATGAGCCGCTCGGAACAGTATGAAGTGATCAGGTATGCGAGCTACGGTGAGCTTGACAGGTCCCTTGAGTCCGGGAGCGGAAGGCGCAGTGGCCCGGGAAGAAAGACCTGATTTGTTTTAACCATGCTAAAAAGTCTGAAGTCAAGATTAATAGGCAGTGTGGGAATATGCATCCAATTACTGCGTGATGAAAGGATGATGCACGTCATACAGTCAGGAATGGAGTTGTCATAATGGATATAAGCAGCGGGCTTGAGGATGTGTATATAAAACATACGGCACTGACTTCGATCGATGGCGAGAAAGGAGTTCTGAGATACCGCGGGTACAACATAGACGACCTCGTTGAGCACGCGACGTTTGAGGAGGTCGCATACCTGATGCTTTACGGCGAAATGCCCAAGAGCGACCAGCTCAGGAGTTTCAAGGCTTCACTTGAAAAGGGCTACACGCTACCATCATATGTCAAGGAAATAATGAGCGAAATGCCCAGTTCCTCCGAGGCATTGACTGTCTACATGACTGCTTTTGCAGCCCTTTCCGCAGGCGAAAACGATTTCAAGTGGTCTCCCGAAACAGACAAGAAGAAGGCAGCTGAAATCATCGGCCATGCAGCTGCCGTTGTTGCAAATGCAAACAGGCACAGCCTCGGCCTTGCCATCAAGGACATGGCACCTTCCGGCAGCTATGCCGGCAGCTTCCTCGAAACAGCACTCGGGCGCAAGCCAAGCAGCAGGGAAACACAGGTAATGGACCGATCACTCATACTTTACATGGACCACGAGGTCCCGGCCTCAACAACCGCGGCCCTTGTAGCCTGTTCGACGCTTTCAGACATGTATTCATCCGTTGCGGCTGCGGTGGCTGCGCTCAAGGGGCCCCTGCACGGCGGAGCTGCGGAGGCGGCATACCTCCAGTTTTCAAGGATCGGCGACCCGTCGAAAGTGGAGAGCTGGTTCAACGAGGAGATAGTGCAGAAGAAGCAGAAGCTGATGGGGTTCGGCCACAGGGTGTACAGGACATACGACCCAAGGATGCGCATCTTCAAGAAAATGGCATCCGAGATTGTGAAACCGCGCGAAGAGAAGAGGATGCTGCAGATTGCAGAGAAGCTCGAGGGTGAAGGCGTCAGGCAGTTCGGTCCCAAGCACGTCTATCCAAACACGGATTTCTATTCCGGCATTGCGTTCAAGTCAATCGGAT
>JAKAPY010000082.1 GCA_021811925.1 Thermoplasmata archaeon
AGCTCACTGTGTGCTCCGGCAGCTTCACTGAAGGCGCGGTAATTATTGTGATGTTAACACCCCTCTTCTTGGCATCGGAGAATTTCTTTCCGAATATCTTCCGTACATCCCTTATGGCAGGAGTGGATATCAGGAACCTCGTTGTGGATGAATCGAGCATTTCGCCTATCTTCTCGGTTACCTTTTCCCTCCCCACTATTGTATATATGAGCTGAGGCACGCCCTTCTCGCTCAGCATTCCGCTGACGAGCGAAAGCTTCCTGAATGCCTCCCTTGTGTTTTCTGCAATTTCGTCCCCCTTCAGAAGCGGGTCCTCCGGATGGAATATCTTCGGTTTTCCAGCCGACGAAGTCACGAACCCCTTCTGCTCAAGGAGCGTCAGTGACTTGTAGGCGGATGTCCTCGGTATCTTTGTGACCTCGGCCACCCTCTGGGGTGTCCCGAATCCAAGAACCACAAGTCCGAGATAGGCCCTGGCCTCGTACTCTGAAAGGCCGCAGTGCTTCAGAACGCCTATCACTCCCTCATACTCTTTTCTGAGTTCGTCCGGATTTTCACCGAGCATTTTTATAAGATTCATCGAAGTGTAGCATCTATAGCTACATAACATTTAAACTTATGTCGATGGCTGAAAAGCAGCACGGCTCGAAGGGAGAACCTGCTGAATACCGTTTAATACTAGTTGGTGTTTGATTAAGAGAGGTATTGCCTTGATAGAATTGAACGACGACAAGTGTATGCACTGTGGAGCTTGTGTGGGTGCCTGTCCTGCCAACGCAATCTACCTCAATGAAGTCATACTTGACTTCAATGATGACTGCACCGATTGCGGTCTTTGCGTGAAGGCTTGCCCGGTCGGCGCACTGACACTTATCAGGACAAGGGGTCTGAAAGTCCCGGCAGCCACTGCCTAGCGCGGTAGTGAATTCGGTGTGTCCTGTCGCACGTCAATACTTCCAGGTGGAAGCTAATGTTCCCTAAAGACAGTTATGATGTGGTAGTTGTTGGTGGCGGACCTTCCGGAAGCACTTCGGCCAGGTACGCAGCCAGGAACGGCGCCGATGTTCTTCTCGTTGAGAAAAGGCAGGAGATCGGCTCCCCCGTAAGATGCGGTGAAGGCGTGTCGATGGAGATATTCAAGCACGTCGACATCAAACCGGACAGCAGCTGGTTTGTCAACCAGGTGACGGGAGCAAGGATATTCGGGCCCTCCGGCAAGTTCATTCTGATAGACGCCAAGAAAGCTGGCGATGAGGTCGGTGCGGTCATCGAGAGGGACAATTTCGACAAATACCTTGCTGCTGAGGCTGCAAGAGACGGAGCCGAGATAGCTACAAAGACTTCAGTTGTTTCGCTCCTCAGGGATGGAGGCGAGGTATGCGGCGTAAGGATAAGGCGCATGGGGGAGGAAAGGGATATAGCGGCCAAACTCGTGATAGGCGCCGATGGTTTTGAATCGCAGGTCGCAAGGTGGGCGGGCTTCAACACAAACCTGAAGACAAGGGACACGACATCTAACCTGCAGTACAGGATGACAAACCTCGATCTGGACCCGAGGTTCACTGATTTCTACATAGGTTCCGTCGCACCGGGCGGGTACGTCTGGATTTTCCCGAAAAGCAGGGATGTGGCGAACGTGGGCATAGGCCTTCTTCTTTCAAAGATCAAGGGTCCGAGCGAAGCGAAGGACTACCTGGACGGGTTCATAGCAAGCGATCCCCGCCTGAAGAATGCGAGCATCATGGAAACAGTAAGCGGAGGTGTCTCGGTGAGTGCACCGCTCGACAAGGTTACTGCAGACAGGATAATGCTTGTTGGGGATGCTGCAAGGATGATCGACCCGCTGACTGGCGGTGGCATTAGCAACGGTGTGATAGCGGGAAAGGTCTGCGGGGAGGTTGCCGTGGAGGCGGTTAGGGCCAAAGATTTTTCAGTCGAGTTCCTGCAGAGATATGAAAAGGGATGGCGTGAGCTGCTCGAGGAGAAGCTCTACAGGGACTACATGGCAAAGGAGAAGCTTGTCTCGCTTGACGACGAAGCACTTGACAAGCTGATCGAGGTAATGTCTGCCGTGCCTCTTGAAAACCTGTCCACAAAGGAAATACTTGGTGCAATCAGGAAGAAGTATCCCGAGCTTGTGAAAGAGTTCGAAGATCTTATATGAGGCCGCCCTGACGCGCCGGGTAAAAGCCCTGCCCGGGAGACCGGCAGCGAGTGCCTGTGGTGATGCTGTAATTTCGGGATAAATTCCAGAATAGTCCCGGGCAAAGTAGACAAAGTTCACTAAAGCGAGGAAAGTGATAAATTTTATATAACAATCCGACAACTCTACCATTTTGTCGGATTGAGCAGCACCGGGGCGAAAAGTGATGGATCAACAGACCGAGACCGATTTGACAAGGGAACTCAACTACGGGACCTGGAGAGCCCAGAAGGGCTGGAAGCCGAGGATGATAGTATCTGCCGAAGGCTGCAGCTTCAGGGACAGTGAAGGTAACAGCTTCCTGGACTTTTCGTCGCAGCTCATGTGCAGCAACCTGGGACACGGAAACAGGAACGTGATAGAGGCAATAGTGAGCCAGGCGAGATCCCTTCCGTACGCAGCGCCTGAATTCACCACGGAAGCAAGGGTCAGGCTGAGCAGGAAGCTCCTCGAAGTGATGCCCGCCGGGCTGAGGAAGTTCTTCTTCGGAACCTCGGGGACGGAGGCTAACGAGGCAGCTGTCAAGATTGCGAGGATGTTCTTCAGGAAACAGGGAAAATTCAAGATCATAACGAGGTATGATTCATACCACGGTTCCACGACGGGGAGCATCGCTCTGACAGGTGATCACAGAAGGTATTCGGCCGAATTGCCAGGCCATGCCACTGGAATTGTCAGGGCGCCCGATCCTTACTGTTACAGGTGCCCGCTAGGGCTCAGGTTCCCCGACTGCGGCATAGCATGTGCAGACTACATCGACTACATGTTCAAGCACGAGGGCAATGTGGCGGCCGTAATGCTTGAGCCGGTCACGGGAACGAACGGGGTGATTGTCCCACCCGATGGCTATATGCAGAGGGTGGCCAGGATCGCGAAGGAGAACGACGCTCTTCTCATAGCGGACGAAGTGATGTCGGGCTGGGGAAGGACGGGGGAGTGGTTCGCAGTCAACAAATGGGGGGTCGTTCCGGACATAATTACGACAGCCAAGGGAATTACAGGCGCCTACATACCCCTGTCGCTGACAGCTACAAACGCCGAGATAGCTGACTACTTCGAGGAAAACGTGTTCTGGCACGGCCACACTTACGAGGCACATCCCCTCACACTCCTGCCGGCGGTTGCCGCAATAGAGGAGTATCAGAAAAAGGGGTTGATTGAAAGATCGCGCGAAATGGGAAAATATGTCGGGGAGAGGCTCGGCGAGATCATGGAAGGGCACGTTAGCGTGGGGGATGTGCGCGGAATGGGGCTCTTCTGGGCTGTGGAGCTTGTCAAGGACAGGGAGACGAGGGAGCCTTTCAACACCAGGGAGGACAAGTTGAACGGGAAGACAACAATGGCGGGCAGGGTTGCGCAGGAGATGATGAAGAAGGGCGTATTCATCAACTCATGGGTTACGCACCTGATTGTGGCCCCACCCCTGATCGTCACGAAGGAAGAGATTGACAGGGGAATGGACGCACTGGATTCGGCACTTGAAGTGGCAGACAGGGAAGCAAGGCGCTGATATCTCAGCAGCCGCCTGCGAAAAGATGTAATAAATTCATTGCCCATGAGCCGTGTGTGCTGCTGAGGCATTCAAGCGAACGGCTGAACAACGGTGCTGGGAAACACCGGCCAAGAACTTTATAATATACAGCTAATAATTACTGTACATGACTGCAACCAGGGAAACAAAACTCGACGAGACAGACATGGAAATTCTAAAGATGCTTGCCGAGGACGGGAGCGTGAGTTTCCAGAAGGTTGCAGCTGTGCTGCAGATCTCAAAGTCAACAGTGCACAACAGGGTTAGGGCGCTTCAGGAGAAGGGAGTGATAAGGGGATTCCATGCCCTCCTGGACCCAGAGAAACTGGGGAACAATTTCACAGCAATCTCGCTAGTGAGGGGAAAGTACGGGCCAAACTACTCGGAGAACATAGGGAAGGCAATATCGAAAATAAGGGGAGTGTGGGCCGTCTACTTCGTCATCGGTGATGTGGACTTCATCGTGATGATAAGGTGCAGGAGCAAGGAGGAGCTCAGCAGCATAATAGAGCAGCTGACCAAAGTCGAGGGCGTTGAAAGAAGCAACACGTTCTATGCGCTCAAGACGGTGAAAGAGGATATGCACGAATCTGTCCTTGTGGGCAAGGAGAAGGAAAGGGCCGAGACAGGAAGAAGAAAGAGGAAGCAGGCCTGACCCGCCAACTGCCCCGATTCAATGCGGAGCGCGCGATCTACTCCATGTGCAGAGAGCTTCTGTTTGAGGCAATCTTTTTTCCGGCCGAAAAGACGGAATGCACCGGGTTGGGAGAATACATGTAGAACAGTTTGCTGTAGTCGTCAATATCGAAGCAGGCAAAATCCGCCCTCTTGCCTCCCTCGAGCGATCCGGCCACCTTCCCCAGGCCAATGGCGCATGCGGAATTGAGCGTTGCCGCTACAATCGCCTCTTCCTGCCTCAGCCTGCAGTTGTATACCGCAAGCGTGCATGACAGCAGGATGCTTTCGTTCCATGAATTCGGGCTGAGGTCCGAGCCGATGGCTACGGACATCCCCTCTGATATCATCGACCTGGCGTCCGGATACCTGGTGCCCATTGAGAACAGCGGAGTGGACGGGAGTATTATGCCTGTTACACCATTTGCAGCAAGGGATGAAAATTCCGACCTCGGGGTGTATGCAAGATGCGAAACGCTGACAGCCCCGAGTTCAGATGCAAGTGCCGCCCCGCCAGTCTCGCTGAATTCATCAACATGGGCAGTCAGCATGAAACCCGATTTCCCGGCAGTCGAGAGCACAGCCCTTGCCTCCTCGAGGGTAAAGGCACCCTTCTCGATGAATATGTCGCAGTATGCAGAGAGCGAGCGCTTCCTCACCTCGGGGAGATGTCTTCCGACAATCTCATCAATGTAGTCTTTCCGCGACTTCTCGGGGGGCAGAGCATGGGCACCCAGATAGGTCGGAACAGTCGGCAGTCCGTGTCCAAGGCCAGATGCGACGGCAAGCATCTTCAGCTCGTCCTTCAGGTTCAGGCCGTAGCCGCTCTTGATCTCGAACGAGGTAACTCCCCCTTCCACCATCCGCTGGAGCCTGCCGGAACTTTCCTGCTCGAGTTCCCTTCCGGTTGCCCGCCGCGTCTTGCGCACAGTGCTGAGTATGCCGCCACCCGAATCAAGTATTTCCATGTAGCTCCTGCCCGAGAGCTTCATGCCGAGCTCCCGTTCCCTGCTGCCTGAAAAGACAATATGTGAATGGCTGTCCACAAAGCCAGGCAGGACAAGCCTGTCGCCCAAATCCCTCAATCGGCCGTCGTATCTTGAGGAAATGCTTCCATACCGGCCCGCATCGACGACAATTCCTCCCTTGACGGCAAGGCCTGCGTCGTCTATGGCCTCAATGTGTGACATCTCATCCCCCTTCAGGACATCGCTCCCGCGCGGGGTGACAAGCTGACCGCATCTGAAAATAGAGTCAACCCGGACCATTATCCAGTCTCAACCCCTCTCCGCCAATCGTGCACTTGTAAGGAATGAAACCTTTTTTCCTTATCGCTTCTGCAACCTTCTCGGGCTTGTCTGTGAGTGAAATGACGCTCCCGCCGCCGCCTGCCCCTGTCAGCTTCGCCCCGTATGAATAAGGCCTAACTGCATCTATTAGCTTCGCTATTTCATCTGAGCTCACGCCAAGCATGGAGAGGAGCCGCTGGTTCCTGTCCATTAGTTCTCCAATTCCCACCACATCGCCTTCCCTCATCCTCTTCCTCGCTTCGATTGTCACCGCACCGATCTCGGCTACCGCCTCCCTGGCTGTCTCGAACTTTGAATGCAGCCTCCTTACATTTTCAACGAGAGGGCCGGTAGCTGCCCCTTTTCCCGTGAAGCCTATGACCAGATTCAGTGGAGGCACTTCCGTGTGGTGTATATGCCAGGTAACATTCCCCTTCCTTATCGTCCAGAGAAGGCTGGCGCCCTCCTTCCTGTCAACAAAGACCGCGCCTCCGTGGGTAGCGGTAGAGGTGTCTATGGGACTCGCCCTTCCCTGAGCTATCAGTTCCACCTCGAATGCCATGGTTGCCACCCGCTCCGGTCCGTACTCCGGCCTGAGAGTGCCCACAGTTGCAACGGTAAGAGCGGCAGAGGATCCGAGGCCTGCACCCGGCGGTATGTCTGAATTGACCGTCAGGTTCATCGGACCGGACCCGGTAAGTTCGAGTGCAAAGTAAGGGTAGGGGTTTGATTCCCTGTGAAGTGGGATGCCGTTAAGCATTTTCGATGCCGAATTTTCCGCCAGTACCGCAGTCCGCAGGTTCAGGGCTGCAGCTATCGCTGGCTCACCAAATACAACTGCATGCTCACCAAAAAGAATCACCTTCCCAGGGGCGGACGCCTTTGAGTACATCGCAGTGGAGGCTCCAAATCTCTTCGGGATTATATTCTTTGCACGTCCTTCTCCTTTGTTTCCTTCTTCCATGCGGATTTCAGAGATGGGATGAAAAGACGCACCTGGGCCCGGTACTCGTCATAGTCAGCACCCGACCTGCTTGCCCACTGGGCATCAATCGTCGTTGACGAGTAGTAGAGCAGAGGGAATGCAGCCGCGATAGAGACAACAAGCCCCGGTATGCTGAGAAGGTAAAGAGGAAAGCCAGCCGAGCACAGGAAAAGACCGAAGAAAAGGGGATGGCGGACAAATCTGTAGAGACCCTTCGGCTTCAGGATCGCCCCGCGCTCTGGGTCTTCCAACAGGATCGAGGACATTGGTGACTTGGCGCCGTAGAAGAAGACAGCCCCTCCCAGAAAAACAAGCGCCCCTGCAAGTGAAATGACATAATAGGAGGGTAAGTCAACCCTTTGCATTGTTAGTACGCTGACGAGCAGAACTGCAATTCCTACAGCCCATCGTGCACCAGAATACTTGTTGAAAGGTATCCACCTCGTCGGATCGTCCGGGCTGCGCCTTAGAATGGAGAAGCCCATTGAAGCGCACAGTATTACCACAATGGCATCCTGTATTGCGAAGTAACCGCTAAATGGCATTGTCTGCACCCGACCCGTGCATCCTGATTGAATGCATGCGCTCTCTTAAGCTGTTGCATTCAGACTGGCTGAAAGGCGTGAATCGCCTCCAGCGGCAGCCGAACATGAGATATAGGAATAATACCGATATTGAGAT
>JAKAPY010000083.1 GCA_021811925.1 Thermoplasmata archaeon
TGTAACTGCCGGCCGAAGCCGCCATTGCATTCACAGGCACGTAGGTGTAAACAGACAGGCCTTGCGCCTGAACGCTCTGCACCGAAGCGACAATGCTTGTCATGTCGCTGAGCTGGCCCCCTGGCGTATTCATCACTATAATCATGTCGTAGTGATTGCTTATTGCACCCTGCGCTGCCTTCTGAACGTAGTCGGCGGCACCCTGGTCCACGGCCATGTTGAATGTAACCACAATTGCACCCTGGGAGGAGGTTGCATGGGGTGAGCTTCCGGAGACCTGCAGGGCAGGTAATACAAGGAACATGACCAAAACAAACAACGCCAGCAAAGGTGGGCGCTTTCTGCCTGTCACGTCTCATCATATGACCTTTCGGATAAAAGTTCTTTCGCAAGACGGAAAATATGCATTGCCCAGCGCGGCGGAAAGCTGCTTACTGCATCTGATACCCAACGGACAAGTAATATAAAGCCTTGAAAAGTTGAATTCCATCATAAAAGCCGCCGGGCCGGTGTAACGTCAGATGAGTGCTGAGGGAATAGCTGTAGGGGACTCCGGGACAAGGTACAGGACGCCCTCCACTGAAAGGGGCCGTTCGATCTCCGGTAACAGAAGGGAGATACTCGAGACTCTATACAACTACCCCGCATCGAGCGTATCCAAAATCTCCAGGGAGGTGGAGCTGACACCCAACACAGTCAAGTGGCACCTTGCTTCGCTGAAGAGAAATGAATATGTCAGCGAGGACAGGGTCGACAACAGGTCGATATTCTACCCGCTGAATTTCGTTGACAACGCCGAGGTGCACATGCTCGCAGTTCTAAATGACGACACGTGCGGCGAGATATTCGCTCAGGTGTACTCAAACCCCGGATGGACTCAGAAGGAGCTGAAGGAAAAGCTCGGGCTGACCCAGAACACGGCCGGCTATTTTCTCAGGAAACTCACGCACATAGGTGTCCTTGAGGAAGTCCAGAATGGCAAATTCAAGTACTACTACCCGTCGAAACTGATTATAAGAAAGGTCGAGGACAGGCAGAGCCGTTCCGCAGAATACACCACATACCTTCTCTCAAAGCTCAAGTCTGACGGAATGGAGACAAGCGAATTCAGGATAAACGGCGGCAGGGTGACGTTCAAGATAAAATACAGGAAGGGCGAGGAGACAATGGGCTTCGGCATGAACCCGTTCACAAGCCTGCTGAGTCATTGAATTCTCAGTTTCCCTCGGAGCCAAGTGAGTATTCCCGACCCCTCCATACTATCTTTTTCATCCTTTTCGCCTTGAGCAGGTTCGCGATGTAAAGCACATCCGTTGAAAGGAAAATTGGAATGATTGCGGGGTCCCTGCTCCCGGACCGCCTGTAGATTCTTGCGATGCCGGTTGCGTACGGAAAGAGCAGGAGAAGTGAGACGGGACTGACAAACACCGTGAGAAGAATGGATGACAGGAAAAGTAGCAGCCTGGCGGAGTAGTAAGCGAGACCGAGTCCATAGAGCCTGCTGCTGCCGCTAATTGCTAGCGCCGTCTGCCTGTTAGACCATTCGAAGAAGGAGCCGGCAGTCTCCCTGGACTTAACAGTCACGAGTTCGCGGTCGCAGTATGCTATATCCAGGCCTGCGTTTGAAGAGAAATGGGTGAGCGCCGAGTCGTCTGAAACAGATTCGCTGAACAAGTCCAGATTGCCGTTTCCAATCAGTGATCTCCTGAACGCGAGCGACCCTCCCCAGCCGAACCTGGTGATGCGCGATTCCATCATGCTGTTGCCCACAAACCCCCAAACCATCTTCACCCTTGACCAGAAACCACCGACAGGAACAAAGACAGGAAATGTGGTGCTCAGGCCGTTACGGGGATTTGCAAGGGGCGCCGTGAGAGCCCTGAGCCATTCCCCCGAGAAAGTGGCATCCGAATCTGCGATTACGTAAATGTCGTAATCAGGAAACCTGTGAATTGCGGATGACAGTGCCCTGACTTTTCCGCTGCATTTGCTGCATGAAACATCCGACACAATGTAAGTTGTCCCTGTTTCCCTTATGGCTTCAAGGGCAACATCCTCCTGGCTGTCCACTATTGCCACCAGGTCGAACGAAGGATGGTCCTGATTCTTGAGACTCAGCAGGTTCTCCCTGAGTGTTATGTCCTCTCCACGGCACGGCACCATGACGAGCACCCTCCCCTCGGGCATGCTGCCCGCACTGTCAGGCGTGCTCCTTCGCTCCAGCTTCTTGACAATTTCTATCAGGAAGAGTCCGGCCGATATGAGCACAAGGAACGATACATATACTATCAGTGGCAGATCTGTCATGGTTCAGGACAGACAAAGGGCCTGTGGTATTTAGCAGTTGGAGCGTGCGTTTTCCTGTTGCAGGCGCACTGCCCGACACCCGATGCCGGACATGCGGCATCCTGCCACTGTCCCGGTAGAAATACTCCCCTCCATAGATGTAAGGGTCAACTGCCTTATTGAACACGGTCGATGAGTCCAACAAAAGGCAGGTGGCATTTAATGGAAGAACTCGACGTCGAAGAGCTTGAGGAGAAGGAGCCGGAGCTGCAGGACATAGGCATCATAGCTGCAATGCTTGGTCTCTCGGAGCATGACATTGAGAGGTATGGAAACCACATGGCGAAGATACCCCTTTCCATATTCCAGCGGCTTGACGGAAACAGGCTGGGACGGCTTATTCTGGTCACTTCAATGACACCCACAACGTCGGGTGAAGGGAAAACGACAATATCAATAGGACTGGCCGACGCACTTTCGATGCTTGGGGAGAAGGTGGTCGTGAACCTCAGGGAGCCATCGATCGGTCCGTGCTTCGGCATAAAAGGGGGAGCCACTGGCGGCGGCAGGGCGGCGGTCGGGCCGATGGACAGGATCAACCTGATATTCACAGCCGACTTCCCTTCAATTTCGGCTGCACACAACCTGCTTTCATCGCTTATAAACAACCACATCTTCCATGGAAACGAGCTGAACCTTGATCCGAAGCGCATTGTCTTCCCCAGGACCGTTGACATGAACGACAGGTCCCTGAGGAGCATAATAGTGGGAGTGGGGGGAAGGGACAAGGGTGTGATGGCAATGGACAGTTTTGTAATTACACCCGCGTCCGAGGTCATGGCAATAGTCGCGCTATCCTCCGATTACACAGAACTCAAGGAGCGCCTCTCCAGAATACTCATCGGTTTCACCTTCAATGGCGATCCCGTCTACGCAGGTGATCTGAAGGCGCAGGGCTCCATGGCCGCGCTACTGAAATACGCCATGCAGCCAAACCTTGTGCAGACAGGCGAGGGCACGCCTGCCCTTATCCATACGGGACCCTTCGGCAACATAGCGCACGGGACCTCAAGCCTTATTGCCGACAGGCTTGGACTGATGCTCACTGACTACGTCGTGACAGAAGCCGGCTTTGGCTCCGACCTTGGCGGTGAGAAGTTTGTCAATCTTGTTTCAAGGGTGGGAAAGCTGAAGATAGATGCAGTCGTGGTAGTAGCGACTGTGAAAGCCATAAAGAGACAGGGTGGAGACAGAGAGGGAACCAAGGACAACATGAAGGCTCTTGAGGCAGGAATGGCGAATCTGCTGAAGCATGTGCACATAATGCAGAGTTTCGGCCTCGACCCTGTCGTTGCAGTAAACAGGTTTTCTTACGATACCTCAAGGGAACTGAACTACCTGGCTAAAAAGCTCGGCTCCACTGGAATAAAATCTGCCGTTGTCGATGCATTTGAGAATGGGGGAAAGGGTGCGCTGGAACTTGCAAGGCTTGTGATAGAAAAGGCCTCTTCTCCGCCGCCTGAGCTGCACTACACATACGAGATGGATGACGATGTGAAGCTCAAGATAGAGAAGGTTGCGCGTGAGGTCTATGGCGCCCGTGATGTGGTGTTCGAACATTCGGCTGTGGCAGATCTTGCGACTATTGAGAAGATGCACCTGTCGCACCTGCCAATATCAATGGCCAAGACGCAGTACTCCCTTTCGGATGACAAGAACCTGCTCAACACGCCAGCCGATTTCGACATACACGTGGAAAGGGTGCTCATTTCAAGCGGCGCCGGTTTCCTGGTCCCGATGCTCGGGGAGATAATGACAATGCCAGGCCTGCCTAAATCGCCTGCGGCCGACAGGATAGACATAACACCCCAGGGAGAGATAATAGGGCTTTACTGAGGCAGTGTCCTTTTAGCTCCCGCAACTACCAAAACTATTTGTTTTAGCGATATGCTTCGGCTCCCGTGGAGCAGCTACAGGACTCACTAGGAAGACGCATCCAGTACCTCAGGATCTCTGTCGTCGATGCCTGCAACCTGAGATGCGTCTACTGCATGCCGTCCAACAGGCTTGTTTTCACAAAGTTCAGCAAACTGATGTCACCGTCAGAGATAGGGACCATAACGGAGGCGGCGGCCGAAGTCGGAACAAGAACGGTACGCATAACTGGCGGCGAACCGCTCACAAGGCCAGACATAGAAGATGTCATTGCAAGGGTCTCCGCTGTTCCGCAGGTAGAGGACATACCAATTTCGACAAATGGTATCTACCTCATGGAAAAGGCGGATGCGATTGCCTCTGCCGGCATAACAAGGGCCAATGTGAGCATCGACAGCCTTAAGCCCGAGGTCTTCAGGGAAGTCACCAGGGGAGGAGACATAAGCAGGGTGATCGCCGGGATTGATGCTGCCGCATCCGCCGGCATATGGCCCATCAAGATAAATACCGTGCTTATGAAAGGCGTGAACAGCGACGAGCTGGTCCAGCTCGCGAGATACTCGCTCGAGCGCGGTTATTCCATCAGATTCATAGAAATGATGCCACTCAAGAGCAATGTTGATTTCCAGCCGCAACTTTTCTTCCCTGCCATGCGCGCAAGGAGCATACTGGAAAAGGAATTCAGGTTGACTCCTGGCGAAGGTGGAATTGGTTCAGGACCTGCAGTAAACTACGACGTCGATGGATACGAGGGTCGCATTGGCTTCATAACGCCACTTTCAGGAAATTTCTGCAGCAGGTGCAACAGGGTGCGTATCACTTCCGACGGCAGGCTCAGGATGTGTCTGTTCGGCGACGACATGGTCGATCTGGTAGGCATGCTCAGGAACGGCGGTGGAAGGGCGGAGCTGATAGAGAAGCTCAGGGAGTCGATACTCTTCAAGCCGGAGAGGCATTATCTTGAAGTCGGAAAGACAAGCAGCGAAACACTTTACGCCATGTCGCAGATTGGCGGCTGAACCGGCTTGCAGTCAAGTGTTTTTTAAGGGATGCTGACAATCTGCCTCCATGAAGGCACAACTTACTTTCCACAAGGTGCGCCTTCCGCTCCTCAGGCCATTTACCACAAGTTTCGGAACGCAGACCGATAGGACAGGGTACCTCCTCAGACTTGAGTCGGACGGAATCACTGCATATTCCGAATGCGTAACAGAGGAAGAGCCGGGTTACAGCTACGAGGACAATCACACGGCTATCCATGTGATACGCTCATTCCTTGCGGGGATGGTCGCAGATGTGCCGGAACCCGGGGCGTTCCTGCAGAGGGCATCCTGGATAAAGGGGCACAATATGGCGAAGGCATCGCTCGAAATGCTCCTCTGGGATTACCATGGCCGTGCCTCGGGCATGCCCCTGTCTAAAATGATGGGCGGGTCAAAGGGATATGCAGATGCCGGTGTTTCGATCGGAATGAGTGACACTGATTCGATGGTCAGGACCGTTGGGGAATCTGTTGACAAGGGTTACAGAAGGATAAAGGTCAAAATTGAAAAGGGAAGAGAATATGAAATTCTGTCCGCCGTCAGGAATGCCTACCCAGGCATCACCCTCAGCGCCGATGCAAACACAGACTACACGCTGAAGGACATCGAACTGCTGAAGCGGATTGACCGATTCGACCTGGAATACATAGAGCAGCCTCTCGGACACGATGATCTCCTAGACCATTCAAAGCTGGCCAAGGATCTTTCCACTCCGCTGTGCCTTGACGAATCAATCAACTCATCGCACAGGGCGGAACAGGCGTTCGAGATCGACGCATGCAAGGTTATCAACATAAAACCCGGAAGGGTGTCCGGTCTGACGGAATCGCTCAATATAGCTTCCGTCTGTTCGAGGCACGGGGGCCACTGCTGGGTCGGCGGGATGCTTGAAACAGGAGTCGGAAGATCATACAATATCGCCCTGGCAAGCACGAAGCTCATCGACTATCCGGGAGACACTTCACCAAATGAAAGGTACTTTGCGAGGGACATTGTGAAGAATCCCTTCCGGATGAGCGACGGGCGAATAAAACCCAACACCGGCCCGGGCACAGGTATTGATGTGGATGACCGCTTCCTGCGGACAGTGACTTCAGAGAGCGGTTCACTGCCATGATAGTCGAAGCGCGTTACGTTTAAAGACAGACCGGAGACGTGGAAGCAGACAAATATGCTGGGCACCGGATTGCCGTTGATGCATTAAGGGAACTTGAAGGTGAGGCGGCAAGAAGGAGGCCGTGAATCAAAAAAAAGCAGGAAAGCAAAACACAGAAGTCATTTCATCCGGTATGAAGTTACATATCCATATATGTAAATATATGATATTCGTTGCCTCGAGCGAATGAGATGAATTCAAGCTCTGCGCCTGCCGTTGGAAAGGATGGGGATGCTTCTATCGCCATACTTCATGATTTGTCATTACTTGACAAACTTCTTCCTGTCTGGATTATACTAGCCATGCTGGCAGGCGTCGCCTTAGGGTATGTTCTTCCTGAAACAGGAAGCGTCATAAATTCGCTGCAGGTGGATTCAGTATCACTCCCTATAGCATTAGGGCTGATATGGATGATGTATCCGCCTCTTGCTTCCGTGAAGTACAGAGAACTGGGCAAAGTTAAGACGGCAGGCAAGATGCTTGGGCTGTCCACAATTCTTAACTGGCTTATCGGACCCTTCCTCATGTTTGCACTGGCTTTCCTCTTTCTACCCGACATGCCTGCATTCAGGGATGGCATAATACTGGTGGGGCTTGCAAGATGCATAGCCATGGTCCTGGTCTGGAACATGCTGGCAGGCGGCGACAATGAATATGCTGCAATCATAGTCGCCATGAACGCACTCTTCCAGATAGCATTCTATTCAATCTATGCATACCTGTTCATCAACCTTCTGCCGGAGTCTCTCGGCCTGTCAGGAAGCAATGCGGTTGCCATTCATGTGAATCCGCTGACAATTGCCGTGAGCGTAGCTGTTTTTCTCGGTGTGCCGTTCGCCATGGGGCTGATCACGAGGCTCGTGCTTGCAAGGCGGAAGGGCGAAGAATGG
>JAKAPY010000084.1 GCA_021811925.1 Thermoplasmata archaeon
ACCGTCTCGGCAAAGTCGCCGCTGTGCCTGCCCAGATCCCTTGCAATCTCCATTATCTGGCCGCTTGTCCTGATGCCATGTTTTCCGCTGACAAACCTTATCCTCGGCATCTGGTCCCACAGCGAAAGCACATCGGATGTCTTCACGCCTTTCTTCCTCAGTTTTGCCTGTATGCAGTGCACGTGCATGTTTGTAGTCGGAACTTTGACAGCCATTGTGCTTATATTGAGCCAGGGCAGGACAGTCTTCACATCCACGCCGTGATGGGTGGGGACATGAAGCGACGGTTCGACTGCGTTTAGCGCGCTTCCTTTTGATTCGGCCGGGTCGGCACCCCTTCTTATTATCGCTGCAAAAGACTCCTCGATTTTGAAGACGCGGTCAAGCGGGTAGAGCGTCCTTATCAGCCCTGTCGTATTGCAGCTCACAACCCGCGACCACTGCTTTCCCTGCGCCTGGTCGTAGGAGGAAAATGCATTGAACGAGAGGCCGGTGAGTTCATGCTCCTCTCCACCCTGGAATATGGCCTTCACTCCCGCCTCCCCGTAGAGCTTCTTGTTTGCCTCGCCTACACCGTTGGGAGTGCAGTCCACGACGAGGTCCACCTTTGTCAGGAGATCGCTCAGCACACCAGCCACCTTGAGGCCCTGCTCCTCGAACGCAACAAGCTGCTTGTCATCGATTGTATAGAGTGGCATGCCCTCCTTGATCGCTATGCTGGCCTCGTATGTGGGCTTCGTTTTGGTTACACCCACCAGTTCCATATCGTCCTGTAGCTTTACAGCTCGCGCGACTCTCTTTCCGATTGTCCCGAAACCGTTCACCGCAATTCTGGCTGGCATCTGTTAATCACCAGCAACAGGTCCTCTGCATGCATAGACCCACCACGGGCAGTCCATGCAGTGCCCGAGTCCCAACATGTTGCATTTGTAAAGAAACCCGGAGTCTTAATAATGTAACGTGCCGATCAGGAGGAAACAGGGCTTGTCGCCCCTTTTTGTCTCTCACAACGGCGCTTCCCTGTTGCCTGCTTGCGCATGAGTGTGCACGCAAAACAGTTAAATAATCAACCCGATTAGTTGAAAACGCTTCGATTCGGTGTTCGTATGGCCAGAAAACCAGCAAGGATGTACACAAGGATAAGAGGACAGGCATATACCAGGAAGGAATACATGGGCGGCGTGCCTGCACCAAGGATTGGTCAGTTTGACCAGGGTGACCTCAAATCCAGCTTTCCAGTAACATTGACTCTTCATGTCAAGGAACAATGTCAGATTAGACACACCGCACTTGAAGCGGCAAGGATATCTGCAAACAGATCCCTTTCCAAGAAAGCCGGCCCTACGGGTTTCTACATGAAGATCAGGGTATACCCGCACAATGTCCTCAGGGAGAACAAGCTTGCAACAGGCGCCGGTGCAGACCGTGTATCAGACGGCATGCGCGCCGCTTTTGGAAAGGCTGTAGGCACCGCGGCAAGGGTGAAGAGGGATCAGTGCGTTCTTACAATAAAGGTCAATCCGCAGCATATTGATGCGGCCAAGGAGGCGCTTTACAGGGCTTCTGTCAAGCTTCCTTCACCATGCTATGTGCAGATAGCGCAGAAGAAGTGAAAAGTCCCCTTATTTCTGCTGGAGACTGCGAGCCCGCCGACTGCCAGATACATGCACAGTGCCATTGGCATATGCACGGACACTATTGTATCTTCAGGCTCAAGCCGATGCTGAAGAGTGCCCAAGTAGTTGCCATCTTTGATCCACCTGCCCGCAGCGGTAATTTTTTTCTTTCCGCGTTCGAATTCGTCGCCCCGGACATGCTTCCTTTCACTTTTCACCGAATCGCATCCGGTTGGTGGGCGGTCGGATTGAGCTATTCGCCCAGTCCCGGCTCAAGTAATGACTTTCCCTCACCTCGGGTTAAGATGGTTGCCATCATGCTGCCAGAGCCCGGACTTTTTCGATTTTCATCCCCGTTTACTGATTTATTGTCCATATGGCGACGGAATCCGCAGAGTCCGGTGCATTTAACTGATCATTCTCGAAAAAAGGATGCTGCTAACGCACTAAACAGCTAAAGCATTCAGCCAAAGCATTTTTCTGGATTATGTGATCTTTCTGCAGGCAACACATCTTTCCTCCTGCCTTTTTGAAGGAGGCCAGACGCCATAAGTATAGTAAATACGACTACTATATGACTAAATAATACGTATGGATTTTATGACGTAATATGCCCAAAGCAAAGGAGTTCGCAAAGAGAATTGACGGGCTGGCCCACGTCCACCGGTTGAGAATAATATCTGTTTTGAAGCAGAACAGCGGAAAAGACATGTACCTATCAGAGATTGCAAAGAAGACGCATCTCTCCAGGGGATTGTGCAAGATACACATGAAGAAGCTTGAAGATTCGGGATTTGTAACAAGCAAGATCAGGCTTGCAGGGCACGACAGCGCAAGGGCGCTCAGGTACTACTCGCTGAAGGATTTCAAGATACTTCTCAGCCCCGATGGCATCGTGAGAGAAGTCTCAAGAAGAGGGTAGGACTGAGGCGGCCTTCTACAGGCCCCGTGAAAAAGGGATTCACCCTGGGAGCAAGATGCAGGGGGCCGGACGTAACAGGCTTCCGGCATTTGTCTTTGCCATCATTTCGGTCATTGTCGGGGTCATTGTTATTTCATCGGACTTCCTCGTGCTCTTCCATGCGGGGGCCAATCCATTGGCCGGCACAGTTGTAACAAAAAACAGCGATGCCTTCACTGTCGGCAACGGATACTAGTCTCAATGTCGTCAGCAGCCCCAACGGGACGGTATATCTCACAATAAGGGTTGTGGGCTTATTCCATGGCCCAGCTCCAGGGTTGGACATCTCGTCAAACTTCCCTTGCGGCCCGTGGGTGGGAAAATGAATTGGTTTGGGTAAATGGTTTGAGGGGTGGGGCCTGTCTTTACCTGATTATGTCTATTCCGTCGTCAAAGTCCTGCGTCACGGCCGCGGCTGCGGCCCTTCCGACTTCCGGAACAGTCTGGATTGAGTCTTCCTTGGCAAGCATGTACTTCGACCTGGCGCCTGTTACAATCAGCAGCACCTTGACAGTGCCTTCCGAGTTGTCGTCAACCGAGCAGCCCCAGATTATCCTTGCATTCCTGCTTATTGTGGAGCTTACTATCTCGGCAGCCTTCTGAGCTTCTGAGATTGTCAGGTCGTGGCCGCCAGTCACCCTTATCAGGCATCCGGCCGCATCGGCGAGATTGATCTCTCCGAGGAGGGGTGAATTCAGCGCCTCGCTGACAGCTTCCTCAATGCGCTTGTCGTCGGCATTGCTCTCGCCTATGCCAACAAATGCAACGCCACCCTCATTCATCACGGTCATTATGTCAGCGTAGTCGAGGTTGACGAGTCCCGGCTTAGTGACTATTTCAGTCAATCCCTTGAGCGTCTGCATCAGCACTTCGTCGGCAACCTTGAACGCAGCCTCGATCGGGAGCTTTGGAACAAGGTCCAGAAGCTTGTCGTTTGGTATCACGATGGTGGTATCGCATATGCGCCTCAGTTTCTCAAGGCCCGCCATGGCGTTCTCCATCCTGAGTTCGCCCTCAGCCTTGAACGGGAGCGTCACAACACCTATTGTCAGCGCCTTCAATTCCTTTGCAAGGCGGGCAACGTAGTGAGCCGAACCTGTTCCTGTTCCGCCTCCCATCCCGGCGGTAATGAAAACTATCTGTGAGCCCTGGAGGAACGCTCTTATGTCCGGGTCGGCCTCTCTCGCGGCCTCTTCTCCCACTTCCGGGATGGCACCCGCGCCCAGGCCCTGCGTAAGCCGCCTCCCTATCAGTATCTTCCTCTGGGAATGAACGGAAAGAAGGTGCTTTGCGTCGGTGTTGACAGCACACATCTGGGCACCCTGTATCTGTTGATCGTAACATCTTGTGATCGTATTCGTCCCGCCGCCGCCGCAGCCAATGATCTTTATGCATACATCAAGGGCTGACGCGATCCTTGCGAGCTCTTCGTCATCCTTGCTCATCTGTCCCGCCTGCGTGCTCGGTGGCACATACTCGACCTGCTCTGCTGGAGGCCTGAAATCAGGCCCAAGCGCATCCTTTACAAGAGAATTTGGCATAAGTGCATCCCTAAAAACCCTTAACTCAAGTTGAAGTTATAAATCTTTCTACATTTCGAGCTGGAAAAAGGCCACTTTGTACGCCAATCGTCCGACACCATCCTTCGTGCTGCCCGACGGCGTTCTGGTATTTTCAACCGAAAGGTTAATCTTTTCAGCCGGATAACTTTCAATTCAGATGAAGCATTTCATTGAGGTGCAGGCTGCCTTCCCCCGGCAGCCGGCCACCAGGCCAGATGGACCCGCCGCAGCGTGTCTCCTGTCGGGAGGCATTGATTCTCCTGTAGCTGCATGGATGAGCATGAGGTCTGGCCTTCGTGTGGAGCTGGTTCACTTTCACAGCTATCCTTTCTCATGCAGCTCGGCAATTGAAAAAGCCAGAGAGCTCGCAGGAATTCTCCTTCCCCTCCAGGGGGGCGGGAGGCTCCACCTGGTCCCGTTCCTGGATATACAGGAACACATTTTCAGGAATACTTCAAACAACCTGAGAATTGTCATGTACAGGAGGGCAATGGCAAGGATATCCGAGAAGATTGCCCTGGAAAGCGGGGCATCGTTCATAGTGACAGGAGACAGCCTAGGCCAGGTCTCCTCGCAGACACTCTCGAACATATCAACTGTTGAGCAGGCAGTTTCACTGCCAGTCCTCAGGCCACTTATTGGTTTCGACAAGACCGAGATAATAGACATAGCCAAGGAAATAGGCACTTTCGAAGTGTCGATAAGACCACACGAGGACTGCTGCACGTTGTTTGCCGTCGGCAACCCGTCCACACATACCGAGGTGAAGAGGGTGGAGGCGGAGGAGAGTAAATTCGATCTGCCATCACTTATAGACACATCGGTGAGAAGGAGGGAAACAGTCTCATACAACTCCAGCGGCCTGGCGGAAGTCCCCGCACCGGTTGGCGCCCAAGTTTAATAATGCCTCCCGGCTATTTTGCAGCATGTCATTGACCAGGACCGCGCTTGTGACGGGTGCGTCGAGGGGAATTGGGAGGGCAATTGCTCACAGGCTTGCGTCCTCGGGGTTTTCCATCTGCATCAACTATTTTGAAAACAGGGCCGGTGCCGAGGCGCTGCTGAGCACGATCACCGACAGCGGGTCGGATGCTTTCCTGGCAATGGCGGACGTGTCCGATCAGGCGAGCGTCCAGGGCATGTTTTCCGAGATAAGGAAGAAGTGGGGACGACTGGATGTTCTGGTCAATAATGCGGGCATCTACCAGAGGTCGCCCTTCGAATCGCTTGATTTCCCGAGCTGGAAGAGGACCCTTTCAAGCAACCTTGACAGCGCATTCCTCTGCACCGCAGAGGCCCTTCCTCTGATGAAAGAGCAGCATTTCGGCAGGGTGATCAACATCTCCTCCCAGCTTGCATTCAAGGGCTCAAGACATGGCGCCCATTATGCCGCCTCGAAATCAGGCATGATAGGCCTTACGAGATCGCTTGCAATAGAACTTGGACAGTTCGGCATCACGGTCAATATGGTGGCACCGGGGTCAATCAGGACAAGGATACTCGGCGGCTACACCGAGGAACAGCTCTCGGAGCTCTCTTCCCAGATTCCATCCAGACGGATTGGTGAGCCCGAGGATGTTGCATCTGTTGTTGCATTCCTTGCATCGGATGAGGCATCATACGTCAACGGTGCCACTGTCAGCGTCTCTGGCGGCTCCTTCCTGCTCTAATCAGAGTGAAAAGTCGACACGCTTCGAAAGCTCCAATGGCATGTACAGCTGCTTGAACGGATATCCCTGCTGCCTGGACGCGCATTCGGCCAGCAGCTCGGCTGTGGTGATATCCCTGTTGCTGTCACTCTCCCTGTCATAGACCTTCAGGGCATCGGACTCCAGTTCCCTGTCCCCGACGACTATTACGTAGCTGACCCAATCCTGTTTTGCCTCCCTTACCTTCTTCGATATTGTCAGCGTCCTGTCGTCGATGCCTGCCCTTATGTTCTTCTTCATCATCTCAGACGCAAGATCGCGTGCCTTCTGCACATGCCTGTCTGTTATCGGGAGCAGCCTGACCTGTTCAGGTGTTATCCAGTATGGAAGGTAACCCGGTTTGCCCGATTTCCCCGCACGCTGAATCGCCTGGTCAAAGAGCGCGTACATGAACCTCTCTATCGTGCCGACTATCGCCGTATGCAGTATGATCGGATACTGCTTCTTGCCCTCCGCGTCGGCATAAGTGATGTTGAAACGCTTCGCATTCCCCACATCAATCTGGACTGTTCCCACTTCCCTGGCCCTTCCCATCTGGTCGAGAAGATGGTATTCTATGTTGACAGTCCAGTAGAAATTGGCCCCTTCCGGGTAGATGTGGATAAGGCAGTCCCTGTTCCTTTCCCTGAGAAGGGAGAGGAGGAATTCCCTGTTGTCATCGAACGCCTTCATCGACGACACATTGATCAGCATTTCGTAGTCGGTGCCAATCCTCGTAACTTCATTGTATACCTGCTTGTGTATCGTGGTGAACCACTGGTATGCCTCCTTGATGTCACGGCAGAGGACGTGCAGGTCAGGCATGTTCAGCCTCCTCAGCCTGAAGAGCAGCATTGTCTCTCCCGATTGCTCGTACCTGTAGGCATCTGCTATTTCGAAGGCCGAAACAGGCATTTGCCTGTAGCTTATGTTCCATCCGCTCATCATGGAGAACTGCTGGTGGCATGCGGCATATCTGAGCACGAACTCCTTGTTGTCCGATTCAATTGTGTAAAGCCTGTCTCCGAACAGTTCCGCATGCTCCCTGACAGCGGGCTCGGAAAGGTTGAACATGTTTGTCCCTTTCACCGAAAAAACGGATAGCCCGAAACTTGTAACGACCTGCTTTGCATAATCTGCGCACAGGTCAAAGATGAGTGCGGCTGCAGGGTGGTAGACCTCGTGACCTATGTCACTCATCTTCTCCCACGAAATACCGAACTTCCTGCACAGTTTCAGGTACTCGGGTGCTTCGCTGCTTCCCACCTGCTCCTTAAGCGCCTCCTTTCTGAGCATCGAGTCGAAGCATCTGTTGGGCGCCTTGTACTTGTCGGGCTGGACGATACTGTTGTCCTGGGTCAGCACGAAGTACCTGTCCTCACCCTTCTTCTTTCCTTCCTGTCCCTCAACAACAATCTGT
>JAKAPY010000085.1 GCA_021811925.1 Thermoplasmata archaeon
CGGAGAAGACAGCGAAGTTTACTATCTTAGGGTTTGCCGATTTCTTCATGAGGTGTGTTTCAGGTTTTGCGCGTTGTAGGTTTTTGCGTTGCTGCATATCACTTCTCTTGAGTTTCTTAGATTTAGCGGATTCAGACACTTTATCACTTTAGTATCTATTGTACTTTGTAAAGTTAAAATTTAAGACGGTTTGTGCGTGCGTGTGCACAGCCCCCCGGCGTCACTTCCACCCTCCTGACCTCGGAGAGTTCGGAGAGAAGCCTCTCCATTTGCTCCATCGTCTTCTCCTCCGCTCTCCAGTTCCTCTGAAGCAATTCATACTGCTCGAGAAGACGCCTGTGCTGCCCCCTGTTCAGCGTTACCGTCGCATCGTATGATTCGAGAAACCTGATTGAGCGATTGTTCAAAGGCTATCATTCAATGGTGTAATACGTTCCCAGTTGTATATACCAGATAAGAATCTTTCACATGTACACAGATTCACGCTTACTTGCCAAAAAGCCGAACTGCCACAAAAACTCTTTATTTAGCAGTCAGTTGGGGTACGATTTAGATGGTAAAGTATCTTGAATGTCCAAACTGCGGCTTTGTTTTCAAGGCTCCAGTGATGGACCTGAAATTCACCAAGCTGGGAGTGACCTTTCCCGGTACAGGTATTGTAAGGTGCCCGGAGTGCAAGCAGGAAAAGAGAAGGAAACACTATGCGGTCGTACCGGAATCGGACCTGGCGAAGAATGCCACTTCAAAGGCAAACGACGGAACTGCGCAGACGAAGCCTGCGGCTGAATCCGATCTTATCGAGGAATCAAGATTCGAGGATGAGAATTGATAGAAATTTCAGACCTTACCAGAGTCTACGGGAAAACTGTCGGTGTTGAGGACATGACACTGGAAATAAGGGATTCAGAGATCTTTGCGCTCCTGGGTCCCAACGGTGCCGGCAAGACAACGACGCTAAGGCTCATGACGGGGATGGTCGCCCCGACCAGCGGTTATGTGTCAATTGACGGGTTGCGAACCGATGACGCCAGGAGCCTGAAGAACATTCACATGAAAGTCGGTGTCCTTCCAGAGGTTCCGGGCCATTATGAAAATCTCTCAGCATACAGGAACCTCCAGTTCTACGGGAGGATGTACAGTATGGATGAAGGCAGAATAGATTCCAGGGCCAGGGAACTGATGCAGGAATTCGAGCTGTGGGACAAGAAAGATGACGCTGTGGCAACTTATTCAAAGGGAATGAAACAAAAACTTGCCATTATCAGGTCGGTGATGCACGATCCAAAGTATGTATTCCTCGACGAGCCGCTTTCCGGACTGGATCCGGAAGCTTCCAAGTTTGTCAAGGACTACCTGCGCACGCTTAAGAAGGACGGGAAGACCGTAATCCTCTCCACACATGATCTTGATGACGCAGACAAGCTCAGCGACAGGGTTGCTGTCATGAGAAACCGCCTCCTGGCAGTCAATTCGCCAGGGGCCCTCAAGGCACAGGCTTTCAAGAGGACAGTGGTGTTTCATCTTGAAAAAATTGATGGGCTTGACCTGGACGAAATGAACAGGATGCCTTTTGTCAAGTCTGCAAGGATTTCCAGGGAGTCGCTGGTTATGGAGGTTGATTCCCCTGAGGACAATGATCCGGACATTACCGCGTACCTCGTGCAGAAGGGATTCAGGGTCCAGTTCATCGGGGAAATAAGACACTCACTGGAAGATGTCTATCTTTCCATCTTAGAAAAATCCAAGGAGAGAAAACTGTGAACTTTGCCATTGTGAGAGAACTCATGAAAAAGGATTTTCAGGATGTGAGGAAAAACGGTTACGTGTTTTATTCGCTGCTTCTGCTGCCCATAATGATTGTGCTTATAACTGTGCTCGAAACGGTCACCGTGGCGGAAGCAGTCAAGAGTAGATCTGCGTCGCTGGTGTTAGTTTTTTCCTCAATAATGGTTTTGATTCCTGCCATCATAACGTCGCTCATCGGCTCCACAAGCGTAATACTCGAGAAGAACAACCACAGTCTTGAACCCCTCCTTGCAACCCCTATAACCGACTCAGAACTGTTCGCAGGGAAGGCCCTCACTCCCCTTACAATAGGAGTCCTTCTGGCCTGGTTTGCATTCACACTCTATATGGTCATAGTGGACGCATTGACGTACGGCCTTCTCGGACACTTTGAATTCCCTACAGAGATTTCACTGATACAGATGTTTTTCCTGATTCCGGTAATCGGGCTCCTGGGGACTTTCTCAACCCTCTTTGTTTCTTCAAAGATGAAGGATGTAAGGGGTGCACAGCAGGTATCCTCGTTAGTGGTTCTTCCGCTGCTTCTGCTCACGTTCCTGCCCATTGTGGCATCCGGCTCAAGCCTCATAATCAATGTCATCTTTGGCTTCGTGTTCCTGGCGGTGTCAATAGCACTTTACTTTGCCTGCGTCAAGGTGTTCCGCCGTGAGACTATCCTGATTTCATGGGGTAAGTAATTTAATAAGCAATGGGTTATTTATTGCAAAACCCTTATTTTTCGTAACTGTTCAGTTTTTTGGCAAGGCAGGATGAGGAATCCCTGCAATGAACAGGTCACCGACGCACGTCCTGTCACCCCCCTGCCGGAGTGCCGCGTACAGTCTGTCTTCAGGCCAGGATTTGAATGAAAAGGCGCTATCCAGGCCGTCTGTGGTGGGTCAATGGATGATCCAACTGTGCTCCATCACAGGAATAAAGATGGAAGCAGGCAACTGTCAGGTTTCCCAAGACCGGTGCGAACTCCACGTCAGCAGGGGGAACGGGGCACTTATGGCCGCGGCAGTCCAGGAGCCTGTCACGCATCACAAAGCCTGATTGTTACTGCAAGAATCGAAGAATAAAGGCTCAGGGTGATAGAAACTGACACAGGCAGGGAGGAAATCCCGGCATTCCTTATCCTTGCTGACCAGCGTCAATGTCCGCTGCTTCCGGCATCATCATGGACCAAATGTGGAAACCAGTTGCTAACATTTAAACCTTAACTCACGTTTTTAGGGAATAACAGTGAATGCAGCGGATATTGCGCCGACGCTCAATTTGTATTCAGAACTGACACAGATGTGGTCCAAAAAGATTCAAATAGTTGTATTCCCTATGGGGACTACATGGAAAAGTGGGTAGCCGAGTGGCTCGCCGCGCAGAGGAAGAAGGGCATAAGACAGCTTGAGGTGAAGCGGTCCAACAATGCCTACTACGTCTACCGCTCTACCACGCACTGGGACAGGGAGTTGAAGAAGAGGAGGAAGACATCGAAATATGTGGGAAGGCTGGACAGGGAGAAGGGACTGGTGGGGAGCAGCAGGAAAGTGCTCTCCGCGATACACCCCAGGAGCGTCTTCAGATACGGCGACGCCATGCTGCTGCGCAGATCCATGGAGGGCATCCTCCCGGTACTCAGGGAGGCATTCCCGGACATATGGCGTGAACTCTATGTCCTGTCGCTTGTGCGCATGACGGGGTATGTGCCGCTGAAGAGAGTAAGGGCGAGATGGGAGAAGCTCTACGACCCGCATTCCGTGGCGCCGCCGCTCGATCCGTCCCATCTCTCCGATGTGCTCAGAATTGCCGGCACCGACAGGGACGGCCAGCGCAAGGTGTTTGATGCGCTGATGAAGGGGGAACAGTTCGCCTACGACCTTACCGCTGTATTCACCAGGTCGACAATGAACATCGCCGACCTCGGTCACAACAGGAACGGACTGCATGTGCCTCAGGTGAAGCTCATACTCCTCTCCTCGGTCAGTGAGCACATGCCGTCCATGGTCAGGGCGGTGCCGGGCAGCATAAGCGATGTATCCACATTGCTGAAATCGATTGAGGACACCGACCTGTCAGGCATCATACTCGTCATCGACAGGGGCATCTTCTCAGAGGAGAACATGGATGAGCTGATGGAAAGCGGCATACGCTTCATCATGCCCGCGAGAAGGAACAGCCTGCTCTACGGAAGGGTTGCGAGGAGGCCGACGGGCCACCTCTTCTATCAGGACAGGCTCGTCAGATTCTCGAAGAGGAGGATTGGCCGCAGGTTCCTCTACTTCTATCAGGACAGCATACTCCGGACTGAGGAGGAGAAGACGCTCTACGGGATGCTGGACGAAGGAAAGCTGGACAGGGCGGAATTCGACGGGAGGGTGTGGAAGGCGGGCAGGATACTCATAATCTCCAACATGGACACGGATGCGAAACACGTCTATGAGATGTACAAGGGGAGGGAGGAGGTGGAACAGCAGTTCGACACGTTCAAGAGCACCCTCCACTCCGACATAATGTATCTGAGGGACGACGAGGCCGTGTTCGGCCACATGTTCGCCGCCTTCCTGTCGCTCTACGGCTACTGCACCATCCAGAACATGCTCAGGAGGGCGGCGCTCCTCGAGAAGGTGTCGCCGGCAGACCTGCTCGAGGAATTCTCATCCGTGTACGCCATAACGGACGGCGAGAGGATGCTCGTGACGGAGGTGCCCAAGAAGGCAAGGGAACTCGACGAGCAGCTGGGCACAAACTTATTCCCTAAAAACGGGAGTTAAGGTTTAAATAGGGTAATCGAGGACAGGACTATCATGGGCTCCAAGATAAAGCTCGCTGCGATAGCATTCGCGGCCGTGCTTATTGTCGCCGGTGGTGCACTATACCTGTACCCAAGGCTCAGTAATCAATCTCCAAAACTGTCTGCCGGAACATCCTTTCTGTCATCCGGCACAATCGGAAACAGCGTCGGAGGCAACTGGCATCGTGAGTTTTACGTGAGCGCAGGTTCGCACAACCCGATAGGTTTCCTGAAGGCCTATTTTGGCCTCATTCAGCCAAATTACTCCAGTTCAGTCAGCAGTCTGCCCAGCAACGAAATGCAGTATCTCAGAGGCAACTCCCAGTTCTCGGTCATAGGATATGACAGACAGAGCACGGGTGCAAATATTGTGGGCGCCGCACTGTACCTGCCTGACGCCACGCTGGCTTCCGGCATATACGTCAATCTTACCGCAAAATTCCATAACAATGTCTCCGTCAAATTGTCCACAGGAAATATAAGTGGCAATCCATACACATTCGTCAATGTTACATATCACGGGAACGTGACCGAAGGAATTTTCAGCCATGATGGCAATTATTTCCTCGCCTTTGTATACAAGGGCGCTACCGCGGTCTCAGAGAAGGGCCTCGTGAATATTATGACCAAGGAGATTCAAGCTCTGGGCAACGGCAAGACTCTCTCTTATCCATCGTCACTTGTGTCTTCCTCCCAGGCAGGCACAGCGCTGGGTGTAGGCATCGATTCATCCGTCTATTTTGACGCCAACATAACAAAGATGAGTTCAGTCATGCATTCTCTCTCCGGCATTTCAGGCAACAGCAGCTTCGGTTCTGGATATGGTCCCGTCTCATCGCAGTATCTTGCCAACGTAACTGGCGCAGGCGTAACCGTGTTCGAAAATGCCAGCCATCATGAAATGGCAGTATCATCCTTCGTGACGTTCAGGAACAGCACATACCCATCCTCCCTTTTCGAGCTCCTGAATCTCCGGTTGGGCAGTGACAAGAATTTCTCACCGACTTATCATGCGGGCACAGTGAACGGTAAGCAGTACTTCTTTGTCAGCGGCAACCTCAGCGCCAATTCATCCGTGAAGATATCGCTTCTGGTTTGCGATGACGGAAACTCGCTTATTGTTCAGGCTGTCCTTTCTCCGGTAGCGTTGACCTACGTCCAGATGGCCTCGCTGGCATCGGCCCAGATATCCGACCTCTGACCGCTTGGGCGGGCAGTTCAGCATGTCACTCCACACCGGTAATTTGGCCTATTACTCGCAGCCGTGAACGCACCGGCACTGTTTGATGAGTCATTTCATGGCTGGCGAAGATGCGGGTCCAAACAACTTCCAGGCGAATTCATCGTCTATGATCAGCGGACGTAATGTTTGCAGCTGGAGGCATACGTGCACCCCACTTTTTCATGCACTCTTGCTTCTCCGGCGTGGGGCAGGTGCTGTCCGGCTGCCGCAAACAATCTTGCCTTCTCGACTCGGATGCGAAGCTTACCCTGAAAATTTTGTTTTCACCTCAACGCAATAATGGGTTCATCCAGCTACAGCGTGAGCAGCATGTATGCAATCAGCAGCATCGCTATGAAAAATGCAGCAACCCCTGTCGAAATTTCACCAAACGCAGACGGCTCATAGCTGCCCTCCTCGATGCTCCTCTTGTTCTGCATAAAGCTCCTCAGAGCCAGCAGCTGCATGAAGCCTCCAGCGAGAACAAGCACTATGCCAATGGCAGTCGACAGGTGATATGATGTCGTCGGCGCGCCCGGGACAAGTTCCTTGATTATTATGCCGAACTTGGCCACCACAAAGCCAAGCGCAATGACCGTTATTCCCGTGCGTACCCACGCCAGGTACGTCCTGACGTTCGCCATGTGGTCGGTGACGTTGGATTTCCTCTGGCCTTCCACGTCCGGCGAATGCAGTTCGTCGTCATTATTGTTTGCAATTTCAATGTGGAGGAATGGGAAGGCAGTTAGGAAAGGCTTCCAAGCACTTCCTGCCAATGGCCATCACCGGTCGCGCAGACAAGAGCCCAACGCTGCGTCAGGATGGCAGCATGGTCACCGCGTCCCAAAAATTACTTTTTCCCCCGGACTTCCACTTTTTTGACTTTTGTCCTGCCGCTTCCCCTGTTCCGCGTGCCGTCAAACCTGTCAAGGAAGGCAATCTGTGCATCAATGAACGATCTGGCGGCCAGCAACGCTTCCCTCTGGGCATTCCTGAATTCATTCAGCGCCTTCGAGTTCGATGGCGGTTCCGGCAGCATTGCCCTGAATGCCGAGAGCGTCCCCATGCTCGCCCTGTACGCATGCTCAAGCAGTTCCTTTGTTTTTTCTTCCACGGTGTCGTCTTCCTTTCCTTCCTGCACCTTCTTCCTCCTTGAATTTTATCGAGAGTATACCATCGGCAATCTCCGCAGACCCGACCTGCCTGCCGTACAGCCCGAGCGGGAGGGCAATCGTGCGCCTGTACTGGCCTATTCCCACAATGATAGCGTCGCGCAGAGTATATAACTCTAAGCCGCCAGGATTGGTGAAGGGAACCCTGAGCCTGATAGTCGTCGAACCCCGGCTGGAAATGATCTTCATCGGATTTTCCACGCTGAATATGGCCGAAGGGTCAATGCC
>JAKAPY010000086.1 GCA_021811925.1 Thermoplasmata archaeon
TCTAATGCGGTTGCCATTCATGTGAATCCGCTGACAATTGCCGTGAGCGTAGCTGTTTTTCTCGGTGTGCCGTTCGCCATGGGGCTGATCACGAGGCTCGTGCTTGCAAGGCGGAAGGGCGAAGAATGGTACGAGAGAGTGTTCTTGCCGAAATTGAAACCGACTGCCCTGGTCGGCCTGCTTTTCACCCTCGTTGTGATGTTCAGCCTTGAGGGAAGGGCGATAGTAACGCTGCCGATTGACATACTTCGAGTCGCCGTTCCCCTTCTGTTCTACTTCATAATCATGTTCGCGTCCTCATATCTCCTCGCCTGGAAGGCCGGGCTTAACTACGAGGAGACAGTCACTACGTCATTTACCGCGGCAAGCAACAATTTCGAGCTCGCGATCGCGGTTGCAGTGAGCGTCTTCGGCATAACTTCGGGACAGGCATTTGCGGCTGTAATAGGGCCCTTGATTGAAGTCCCCACAATGATCGGCCTGGTCTATCTTTCGCTCTGGTTTGGAAGAATGCTCTTTAAGCGCCATGCCATGGACAAAGCAAGTCCAATCACTGGAGATAGTTCCGTATCGGGAAACACGCATTCGGCCGACGCAAGCAATTGGAGGAAGGAATTGTGACAACACCAGGAAAAGGAAAGAAGATTGAAAACAAGTCGCTGCTCCGCCTGATAGACAACGGCATGTGCTCTGTTGCAGACATAAGACGCGCATCCAGAGAAGCGGAGAAGCTGGCTTCAGGTGAAAATGCTTCCGAAATGCGCTCGCTCGAGCACATGTTCAGGATACTGGGCGACAGGAACAGGCTTACAATCATTGCATTGCTCAGCGGGAGGGAGATGTGCGTTTGCGAGCTGATGACCGCAATCAAAACAAGTCAGCCGACCACTTCGAGAAACCTGAACATGATGGAGCAGGCTGGCCTGGTTCGTAAGAGAAGGATTGGTAAATGGGCGCTATACAGCCTGGCCGACTCACCGGTGAACGGAGCAGTCTCGGCACTCCTTAGCAGTTTGAGGGTGTGAGGCATGGGCGACGGAAAGAAGCAGGAAAAGAGAGTGCTTTTCGTATGTGTTGAAAATGCAGGCAGGAGCCAGATGGCGGAAGCCTTCGCTGCAAGATACGGCCTTTCTGCTGCAAGCGCGGGAACCTTGCCATCGGAGACGGTCAATCCCTCGGTAGTGGAGGCGATGAGGGAGGTCGGCATCGATATCTCGTCAAACAGGCCGAGGTTGCTGACGAAAGAGATGATCGATGCATCTGCTCTTGTCGTGACCATGGGATGCTCTGTGGAGGATGTATGTCCGCGCCCCCTGATCGCCAAGATGAGGAAGAAACTAATGGACTGGCATATTGAAGACCCGAAGGGAAAAAGTATCGAAAATGTCAGGGAAATCCGCAAAGAAATCGAAGATAAAGTCAGGTCTCTTGCATCAGAGATCCGCACGGCAGATGACGGGCTGACTTAATCCTCCAGGCCGAGCAGGGCATTCAAGATGGCGGCTCGTTGCTCCTTCTGGCAAAGGAACTCAGGTACAGCCTTATGTATGGCGTAAGTGCCTCCATGACCTTGGATTCGGCCTTGCTGATGTGTTCCTGCAAAGTTGATTCGCTTATGCGTTCCGCGGCCGCAAGCGCTTCCATTGACGTCTTCTTGGGTATTCCAAAGTAGCCCGAGGCAGTGGCAAAGGCAAGGTGCCGGACCTGTTTGTCAGTAAGCCTTCCAAAAAGATCGGAAAGGGAAATGGTGTATGAATCCCTCAGCGCGTTTGGGAGCAGCCTTGTTTTCCTTACAATGCTGACACTGCCGATTTTCCTGAGAGATTCGAACAGTTCCCTGAAATTCTCGTTTTCGGGTGAAATGACTGAAAGCGTTTCCTCGCCCCCTTTGTATATAACAGGTGCTTTCCAGAGACATCCGGCGCGCTCTGCCATCCTTACAGTGGAGTTCAGATTGCTGCATTTGCACGCCACCGTGGCAGACAGGACATCTTCAGCCGGGGAGATGAAGAGGACTTCGCTTTTAAGCGCCGAAACAAAACTTTGGAGGCTCTCCCTTATGCGTGATGCCTCACCCGGATCCGAAGAATCAACTTCAAGATAGTCGACCTTCGAGTTGCACCACCTGTATATGGTCGATTCAGGGTAAAGTCTGGATATATTGTTGAATGGCATATCGTGCCCCAGTCGCAATACGATTTCTTCCATAATTATCACCGTTCCAGAACGGTATCAATTATATCTACGAACGGGTGGATAAATGCTGCGGTGAAGACGATATGGCGGAATTCATAATAGAACATGAGTGGAGTGCGGAGAACAGTGAAAAAGTCGTCGAGACACTGACATCCTCCCACGATTGAAACCGTAGGGTTCCTTGCGGCATCAGAATGCGACCTCGGTTGCCGCAGGCGGTTCACGCTTCACCGAGACTGCTCGCCTTCCCGGAGGGAAGGTGGAGGCAACTCTCTCCACGTGCGTTGATTCCGGCATGCCCTGCCGTACTGCCTTCAGTGCCCTGCCGAGGATGTTTAAGGATGCATTCGCATCCCTGTCCTCCGTGTGACCGCACGGGCACCTGTATATCCTGTCTTTGAGTGTGAGCGGGGGGTCCGCGACCCTTCCGCACACGGAACACGTCTGTGTCGTGCCGTTTGTTTTGACCTCAACATACATGCCGCCGTTGCGCGGCGCCTTGTATGCGCACATCTGCCTGAGCATGCCCCATCCAGCGTCATGGACGGACTTGGCAAGGCGGCTTCCCGATAGCCGCCTTACGTCCATGTCCTCGAATGCAATGAGGTCGTGGACCTTTGCCCATCCAGTGGTGAGCTTGTGTGCGAAGTCCTTTCTCTGGTCTCTTACCTTTGCATGGTGTTTCTGAACGACAACCTTCTGCTTCCGCCATCTGTTCGAGCCCTTCACCCTGCGTGACAGCTTCCTCTGTGCACGCTTGAGACTCCTCTCGGAGCGTTTGAGGAATTTGGGTGCCTTTACCATCTCCCCGGTGGACAGCGCCGCGATGTGGTTGAGACCGAGGTCGATGCCGACTGGACTGAGCGATGTGGCAATTGCCTGTGCAGGTACATCGGGCACCTCGACTGTGAGCACAGCATACCACCTGTCACCATCCCTCTTCACCGTACATGTTTTCACCATACCATCGGACAGTTGCCTGTCGTACTCTATGGGCACATCGCCTATCTTCGACAGGTGCAGGCGCTTCGAGCCGTTTTTGCCATCACAGACGGCAACCGAACCGTTGTACGCATCCGGGTACGTGAGCGACATCATCTCGCTCTTGAATCGGGGGTATCGTGCAATACTGCTGAAGAATGATTTGAATGCCCTGTCCATGCGGTGAAGGCATTCCTGTGCGACATGACTGTAGACGCTGCCTATGCCGCAGCTGTCGTTGCTGCGCCATTCCGTGAGCGATTTGCACTGGGATGCATATCCGACAGATTCCTTCTTCAATTTCCATGAATGCTGTCTTTGCTCAAGCGCGTAGTTCCACAGGAACTTCAGCTCATCGAGCTGGCGCATGATCTCGCGTTCCTGGTCGAGGAACGGATACAGGCGGTATTTGAAGGGTACATACATCGGAGGCGAGGTTGACGCATAATTGCTTACCTATTTGGTTTTGCCCCTCGCTTACCCGCAATTGAAATCATGAGCTTGGGCTTACGATTTATTTGTCAGCTCTCCAACCAAATGGTCAGTATTCGAACTCAACAGGATGTACTGATTTTCGGGCAGGATGCGACGGCTTCAGGGAGAATGCTGTTGCACTCTCATCTTTTTTCCAGTGTGCCACAAAAAACTAACGCCATTGAGTGCATGCTGCACAGCGATGAACAAATGCCGCCCTGTGCCAGTGGCGACATCTACCCGGCAGTATATCATATCTATCCATAATATGTGAAGGAAATAATTGAATTATCAAGCAAACGTTTCACCCCTTTAGATATGCGATATCTTGCAGGAGAGGGAGTTCGGGCAGTTGGATTCGTTCACTGGACGGGCGAATGCAGTAACTTTCCTGATCTGACCAAATTCGGTGAAGAAAAGTTCTTCACTGGCATACCGGGCCGCACGATGACGTTGCCCCCGCCGTTCCAGTCTTGCAGGGAGGTACGAGATTGAAAGTGGTCCTGCTCAGACCGTCTCACAGAACGGGCAGCCTGTTTCTGAAAAAGCTTGGTTTCCTTCCCGTCCCTATTGGCCTGCTTCAACTAGCCGGTGAGCTGCTCAGATCCGGGACCAACACAGTTTCGGTAATAGATATGGAGGCGGACAGCAAGACGATAGACGAAGTTGTGGCCGAACTTGTGAAATCCTCTCCAGACATTGTCGGCATCACACTGCATGCGACGGCCGCCCACAACACCGCCGTCCAGATCGTGAAAAGAACAAAGAATATTGCTCCCGGCATCAAGTTCGTCGCAGGCGGGCATCATGCAACCTTTATGGCAGAGGAGCTGATAAGGTGCGGCTTTGATATTGTGGTTCTGGGAGAAGGGGATCAGACTATCGCCGAGATAGCAGAAACGCTGGGCAAGGGAGATGGCCTTGGATCTGTCAGAGGCATCGTCTACGGTTCGCCAGGGGAGATAACAAGAACGGCGAAAAGAGGACTCATCGAAAACCTGGACAGCATTTCCATTCCTGCTCTGGATCTTGTGGAGCCGTCAAAATACAGACTCGAAACATTTGGCTCAGGGGAGTTTGTGATCTGCCTGGAGACATCGCGTGGATGTCCATATGCATGTGAATTCTGTTCGGTGACACCCGTTTGGGGAAACAGGTGGAGATGCAAATCAAACAAGCGCATCCTTGAAGAACTTGAACTTGCAGAAAGGCTTGGCTACAGCTGGGTCTTTTTCACGGATGATGTTTTCTTCGCAGAACCGGTGATAAAGGAAAGAAGGGCGCTCTTCGAAGAGATTATCAGAAGAAGGATGAAATTGAGATGGATCGTCCAGACTAGGCCCGATGCTGTCGTGCGCCATCCCGACGTCGTCGAGCTCGCTTCAAGAGCCGGGATGAGAATGGCTGCGATCGGCGTTGAATCGGGCAGCCGCGAAACTCTCAGGAAAATGAGGAAGGGGTTGCGCCCTTCCACCTCGCAGAAGGCAGTGGAGATACTGGATAGAAACGGCGTGCTTACGCTCTGCAGCATGATGCTCGGGGCGCCTTATGAGACTGTGAGAGACATATTGAAGACAATAAGATTCGGCTCCAAGCTTGTCAACTCAGGTGCCGATCTCATTCAATTCACCGTATACACGCCCTTCCCGGGGACTGCCGCCTTCTATGAGTCTTCAAAAAACGGCAGCCTTGTGACCAAGGACTGGGAAAGGTTCGACATTCTGACACCTGTGATGAAAACAAAGGTCAACCCGTCCGTGATACAGCTTCTGCAGAGCTTCGGTGTCTACTACTTCCAGGTAAAGAGCTATATCAGATTTAAGATGAAGAAGAGAAACATGAAGGGAGAGAAGGCGAATCTTCTCGAGGAGGCCACCGGTTATGTCTTGGGGAAGATGTATGTGTACCTTGCAGACATGCTGAAACTCCCGGCCAGAATGAGGGAAACGAGTAGGCTCTTCGCCGATTCCAGGAGAAACAAACCGGAAAGTGAACCGTTCGGCTCCTCAAGCTCTACGGAGAATTCACTCATATACTGGATCGCAAAGTGAATACTTCCACTGAATCCGAATTTAAGAGACTGTTTTCGGAAACGGCAATATTAAAACATATAGCCTGATATGTTCGGCCCTGGAAGCTTCCGGGAATGGCGTTTCCGGGTTTGCACGGGAACATCCGACGATGCCTTGCCTGCAAATCTGCTTTGCGAAGTGAATTCGAAAACACTGGCAGTTTGTATTCCGTTACAGAAAACTCTCACTGAAAACAACTGGCTTTTCGACCCCTCACCATATTTAAAGAATGTGCCTCACATGTAAGCGCGAGAGGACTAATAGCCGCAGGCTTAACTCATTCGCGTGATAAAATGCAAAAATCCGAAGTCCTCTTTGCATTTGGCGTAATTGTAGTAATGATTGGGGCCGTCTTTGGCGGCTTCATGCTTTCGAACGTCGCATCGGGAAAGGGGGGAACAGGCTCTTCTTCCGGCCAGCCCTACGACCTGACTATCGTGATAACGACGAACAACTGGTTCAACAGCACGATTGGATATGAACCCGCATTCTTTGTGCTGCAGAATGACCAGATTTTGTCAAGCGCAAACATAAGTCTGCCAGCTGGTGTCCCGATACACCTGACCATCATCAACTACGACAGCGGAGCAGCCTCGACCCCGTCAGTGTATGCAAATGTTTCCGGGACTGTCGGCAATGTCGTATTCATTGCGAACAACACCAATGTGAATTCGACACAACCTGCAGGGGCCGGTTCGGCGATTAACATTTCAGGAGCGCAGCCTGTGGGCTCAGTGAATGACAGCAGCATCGCGCACACATTTACCGTCCAGTTGGGGACGGCAACAGTGCTCAATGTGCCGATAGTGCCTTCTTCTATTGAATCTGCCACATTCACCCTCGCTGCCGGAGCATACAACTGGCACTGCATGGCAAGCTGCGGAAGCGGCTCGGCCGGATGGGGCGGCGCAATGGACACTCCAGGATGGATGGCGGGAGTTGTATACGTCTCCTGAACAGGGGATGCACTTCCCACACGGCAAAACTCTTTCCTTTAATTTCCTTTTTCCATTTGGCCTTTCTTGTTTCCAGTATCAAATCATTTGTGGAACTTGACTCGACTGCGAAAGGTTTTAATTTGCAGCCTTGGAAGACGGCACGTGCATGAGACACTTTTTTTCAAGATATCGGAAGTGACATCCCTGTTCTGTTCTTAAGCAGCACAAGCGGTTTTGCCGACCCCGACTTCATCTATTTTTCAGCCATCAGGTGGGAGAACCTTGGGTGGTATTCGGACTCCGGTCGCCAATAGTGGTAGCTGGCATTTTCCTGATCGCATTTATTGTTGGAGTGAACCTGTTGGGTGATGGCGTGAGAGACAGGCTGGATACGAAGCTAAGAAGATAAAGTCCCGTCGATCGCAACACCCTCAATTGAATGCGGCTAATATCGCATCTTCGGCCAGGGCGGATGCATAGC
>JAKAPY010000087.1 GCA_021811925.1 Thermoplasmata archaeon
ACTCCTTTTCGGCCGGTACGATTTGTCGGAGGTTACAATCTCCGATCCGGGCCTTGCAAACTACATAAACCTCACACCAGTCTACCTCCCTCACTCTTCCGGAAGGCACGCAAGCCGTAACTTCGGCAAGACCAAGGTGAACATTGTCGAAAGGCTTACAAACCAGATGATGCGCTCCGGCTCCTTCACAGGCAAGAAGAACAAGGCGCTGAAGGTAGTCGAGGACGCATTCGCATTGATGAAGAAAAAGACAAACAAGAACCCTGTCCAGCTTCTTGTGTCCGCCATCGAGCATGCTGCTCCCCGGGAAGAAATCACGAGGCTGCAGTTCGGCGGCATATCCGTCCCCAAGGCTGTCGACGTTTCTTCTTCAAGGAGGCTCGACCTCGCTCTGCGCTACATAACGCAGGGCGCTGTGGCATCCTCACATGGGTCCACCAAGGCCATCGCCCAGTGCCTGGCGGATGAAATTACGCTCGCTGCCAACGGTGACATGACAAGCGCAGCTGTTTCCAAGCGGGATGAAATTGAAAGAGTGGCTATGTCCGCGCGTTGATTCTTGAAAGGCGATTGAATTGGGAAGAAAGGAAGACAATATTGCCAGGGCCACGGCGATCATGGGCAACCCGAAGTTCATCAGGAACATCGGGACCGCTGCCCATATCGACCATGGCAAATGCATGACAGCAGATTCGATGGTATTTGTGAACGGTACCTGGATTTCGGCCGGGGCGCTCTATTCGATGCATGCGAACGGCGTACCCGTGCTGGCCGACGGGGACCAGACGGTCTACCGCACCGACGGCAGCGACTGCACACTGTCCCTCGAAAGCAGCTCACTGAGCCTTTCGAGGCGCAGGATAACACACGTGTGGAAGCTGAGGAATGATTCACCGCTGTTGCGCATCAAGCCAACGCAGGGACCCGCCGTCACGGTCACGCCAGAGCACAAGTTCGTCGTTCTCAGGGAAAAGGGCATTTCCGATGTCCGCTCGTCCGATCTGAGGAAAGGCGACCTGCTCCTTGTCCCGGTGCGCGTGGAAATACTGGACAGCGAGGTGGCGGGCGACGAAGAGCTCAGGCAGTCTGCATCGGGGCAGGGCATCGATTCTCTGCTTGAGGATGCGGCCGAATACGCCGTCACTGGAAAGGGCGGGGACGAGGCAAGAACTGCGGTGGAGATTCTTCTCGGCAACAGCGAAAGCGCGGGCCTCCTTGCACGGCTTGACGAGAAAACGGTAAGGCGCTTCATTGCGGCGGTAAATTCATCAATGCAGAGCAGCGGATACAATCTCTCTTCGGTCCGGGGTTACAGTACAATGGCACTGTCCATGCTCCGCTTTGGACTCAGGCTTCACCATGAGCCAGGTGACGAGCAGTCAGTCGCAGACGACATGTTTCTGCTCCGCGGCTGGGTGGATGGCGCTGCAGGCAATCCCTCTGCCCCGATATCACGGTTAATCTCCGAAGCCCCCGGCTCGGGCCAGTCGCTTGCGCTTTATTCCGGCATCGAGGAGGCGGGACTCACGGCAATCCCTGTGGACAGCATTTCATCCGCCTTTGAGGACTATGTTTATGACTTCAGCGTCGAGGACGTTCACAATCTGCTTGTCAACGGCCTGATTGTGCACAACACCACACTCAGCGACAACCTGATAGCCGGAGCTGGCATGATGAGCGAAGAGCTGGCAGGGAAGCAGCTCCTTCTCGACTTCGACGAACAGGAGCAGGCGCGCGGAATCACAATCAATGCAGCCAACGCATCAATGGTCGAGTCCATTGAAGGGCAGGATTACCTCATCAACCTCATCGACACTCCGGGACACGTCGATTTCGGCGGCGATGTCACAAGGGCAATGAGGGCAATTGACGGAGTGCTCATCCTCGTTGATGCGGTCGAGCAGGTAATGCCTCAGACCGAGACAGTCATAAGGCAGGCAATGAAGGAGAGGGTCAGGCCAATGCTCTTCATCAACAAGGTCGACAGGCTGATCAACGAACTGAAGGTGACGCCGGAGGACATGCAGAGGCGTTTCATAGCGATCATAAACGATGTCAACAAGAGGATCTCGGCAGCAGCTCCGGAGGGCCTGAAGAAGCTGTGGGGTGTCAAGGTGGAGGACGACACAGTCCTTTTCGGCAGCGCCTACAACAACTGGGCCATATCGGCATCATTCATGAAGAAGACAGGAATAACTTTCCCCGAGATATACAAGCACCTGAAGGACAACGAACAGAAGGTGCTCGCGCAGAAGATACCTCTCCACAAGGTTGTTCTGGAGGCCGTCATAAAGAACCATCCGAATCCGCTTGAGGCGCAGCGCCTCAGGATACCCACGATATGGAAGGGCGACCTTGAGTCGGACTTGGGAAAATCGCTTCTCACCGCAGACCGCAACGGCCCGACAGTCTTCATGGTAACAAAGATCATAATTGACCCTCACGCGGGTGAGGTTGCCGTTGGCAGGCTGTTTTCAGGAAAATTGAAGCGCGGAATGGAGCTCTATATTTCCGGCATGCCCAACTCCAACAGGGTCCAGACAGTGGCGCTTTCCGTCGGGGCAGACAGGATACCAGTCGAGGAAGCGGAGGCAGGAAACATAGCCGCTGTCACCGGACTCAAGGACGCCATTGCAGGCTCAACCGTCAGCTCTTTGCAGGGCATAGAACCATTCGAAAAGATGGTGCACTACAGTGAGCCTGTCGTGACCGTTGCAATAGAGGCAAAGCAGATGAAGGATCTGCCCAAGCTCATCGAAGTCCTGAGGTCAATTGCAAAGGCAGACCCCTCCATCAGCGTCGAAATCAACTCGGAGACGGGCGAGCACCTTCTCAGCGGTATGGGTGAGCTTCACCTCGATGTCACCCAGTACCGCATAATCAATGATTACAAGACAGAGATCAATTCGTCCAAGCCGATAGTGGTTTACAGGGAGAGCGTGGAGGGCACGGGCGGCCCGTTTGAAGGAAAGTCGCCGAACAAGCACAACCGCTTCTACCTGGAGGTCGAGCCTCTAGAGGAAGGCGTTGTCAAGGCGATAGCCGAGGGTGAGATAAAGACCGAGGGCAGGATAAAGGACTCGAAGGCGCTCGCAAAGAAGCTGCAGGAGCTTGGCATGGAAAGGGATGAGGCCAGGGGCGTGCAGATGTTCGTGGACAACAATGTCTTCATCGACTACACGAAAGGAATCCAGTACCTCTTCGAAACAATGGAACTGTGCAAGCAGGCGTTCGAGGAGGCAATGCGGCTCGGACCGCTGGCGCAGGAAAGATGCATGCATGTCAAGGCGAAGATCGTGGATGCGAAGCTGCATGAGGACAGCATACACCGCGGTCCTGCCCAGGTCATTCCGGCTGCCCGTTCTGCAATCTACGGCGCGATGGCCGTTGCCGGCAGGGTCCTTTACGAACCTGTCCAGAAGATATATATCAACGTCCCGCCGGACGTCATGGGTGATGCAATAAGGGAACTGCAGCAGAGGCGTGGCGTCATTGCAGACATGAGGCAGGAAGGCGAGAATACCGTCATAGAGGCAAAGGCACCCGTCGCGGAGATGTTCGGTTTTGCAAGCGCCATCAGGAGCGCGACGCAGGGGCGTGCCCTTTGGTCAACTGAAAACGCAGGCTACGAAAAGGTCCCGAAGGAGATCGCCGACAAGGTTGTGCCGGAGATAAGGAAGAGGAAGGGCCTGAACCCGCAGCCGTACGAGGCAAACTACTACTCAGACTGAGACGGCGGCCATATACGCGAAGAAGACTGCAAAGGCGAACATCAGGCATGCCGAGACAATCGACACGATCCCGGCAAAATTCCCCCGCCTTCTGGTCCCTTCGTGGAGTGCCAGCGGGAATACCACTATCCAGACGGCTATTGCGGCAAAAAGACCGGCAAAAAGCAGGAGACCGCCAAGGTAGGCGAAGGCCAGCCCCGCGGTGAGCCACCAGAGAATCTGGAACGGATTCGTAATGCCAGTGACAAGAGCTTTGGCATACGTCCTCCCGCCCGCCGTAGCCGCAGGTTTTTTCTTTCTGCCCCTTAGCATGTCAAGCCCCATGTAAGCGACAACGGCTGTTCCGAGCAGGTAGATAACCCAGACGTAGCCCCCGACCCGGACAGTGGCCCGGACAAGATAGACCGTTATGCCCAGGATGAGGTCAGCGCTCATGGCGCCGGCCCCTGTCACAATCCCCTTCCTTACCGACACCACGGATTCGGAGGCTATCAACGCATTCATTGGCCCTGGCGGCACCGTCAGTGAGAAACCTAGCGCCATGCCAAAAAGGAGCGAATAGAAGGGGTACATCCTATAGTCCGCCGGGCAGTCAGCCAACTCGGGACGGGAAGTGAGTTAATAAAATGTCGGTAAAATGCCGGCCGGCCACTGCAGGGCGCGGCGGCAATGCAGTTTCAGTGCGTTTCTGGCAGTGCAGCGATCAAAGGTGAAATAATTATATACATGACCGTGATTGATTAGAGAATTGCCTATAAAAGAGAGTGTTTAGAATGGCTAACAAACCCCATCTCAACTTAGTCTTCATCGGTCATGTCGACCATGGAAAGTCAACCCTTGTCGGAAGAATGCTGTTCAATACGAAGAGCATCGACCAGTATTTGATCGAGAAGTACAAGAAGGAAGCAGAGGAGAAAGGTAAGGCCACGTTCGAATTTGCGTGGGTCATGGACAACCTCAAGGAAGAACGTGAAAGGGGTGTCACAATCGACGTCTCACACAGGCGTTTCGACACTCAGAAGTACTATTTTACAATCATCGATGCTCCCGGACACAGGGACTTCGTCAAGAACATGATCACCGGGACAAGCCAGGCCGATGCGGCCGTTCTAGTCGTTGACGCGGGCAAGGGCCCGGAGGCACAGACGAAGGAGCACGTTTTCCTGGCAAGGACGCTTGGTGTCACACAGCTGGTCGTGGCGGTAAACAAGATGGACTCCACGCAGCCGCCGTTTTCACAGGAAGCATACGAGAAGACGAAGAAGGCCGTTACAGACCTTCTGAAGTCTGTCAGGTACAAGGTGGAAGAGGTGCCGTTCATACCGGTCAGCGCCTACAAGGGCGACAACACGACCGAGTCATCCGCCAATCTTCCCTGGTACAAGGGAGACACGCTTCTTCAGACACTTGACAAGCTGAAGGAGCCCCCCAAGGTCACGGACAAGCCGCTCAGGCTGCCTATACAGGATGTCTACACCATCACGGGCATAGGGACTGTGCCTGTGGGAAGGGTCGAGACGGGTATCCTGAAGAAGGATATGAAGATAGTTTTCATGCCTGCCAACAAGACAGGTGAAGTCAAGTCAATCGAAATGCACCACGAGCCAATGGAGGCAGCTTACCCCGGAGACAACGTCGGTTTCAACGTCCGCGGTCTCGCCAAGACGGACATCAAGAGAGGGGATGTTGCTGGGCCAGTCGACTCCGTTCCGACGGTGGCCAAGTCATTCGTCGGACAGATCGCAGTTCTCAACCATCCAAGTGTCATAACGATAGGCTACACGCCCGTCTTCCACTGCCACACATCCCAGATCGCATGCACTTTCACCGAACTGCAGAAGAAGATCGACCCTGGCACAGGCGGTGTCAAGGAAGACAAGCCGCAGTTCCTGAAGACGGGTGACGTCGCGTTCGTCAAGATAGAGCCGACAAAACCAATGGTTATCGAAAAGGCTTCTGAGTTCCCACAGCTCGGCAGGTTCGCAATCAGGGACATGGGCCAGACAGTTGCGGCCGGTGTTTGCGTCGAAGTCGAGAAGAGAACCGCGTGAGTCAAGTGGTGGACGAAGTGGCACAGAAGGCTAGAATTTCGCTCAGCGGCACAGACCCCAGGAAGATCGACTCTGTCTGCAGCCAGATCAAACAGATTGCCCAGAAGACAGGAGTGAACATGAAGGGTCCCGTGCCCTTGCCCACCAAGCACATGGTTGTGCCTGTCAGGAAGAGCCCTGACGGCGAGGGCAGCGCCACATGGGACAGGTGGGAAATGCGCGTCCACAAGCGGATGATAGACATGGACGCAGAGGATGACAGGGCCCTCAGGCAGCTCATGAGGATACAGGTGCCGGACGGCGTGAACATAGAGATTGTTCTTCGCAGCTGAACACGGCCCCGGGGGCGAACCGTTAAATTGATCGCACGACAATCCATATCTCATGCCTTCTGCACCGGGGTGATAACGCTTGAAATCATTTGTTAAGGTGACCGCCCCAGCGACAATAGCAAATTTCGGACCTGGTTTCGACACGTTCGGACTTGCGCTTGACCAGCCAAGGGACACAATAGAGCTGAGTCTTGACGTGTATGAGACACAGATTGAAACAGTCCCGGACTATTCAATACCGACAAAGAAGAACGCCGCATTTGCGGCCGCTAATTCAATTGCGTGGAAGAACAGGGTAAACGCCCCATTCCACATGAAGATCGTCAAGGGTATAAGACCCGGGAGCGGGATAGGCAGCAGCGCCGCGTCGTCCGTCGGTGCCGCTCTCGCCATGGCAGTTGCAATGGATTTCAGCGCCAAGGACGATGAGATCATTCAGGCATCGTCACTCGGCGAGAAGATGGCCAGCGGCACGGCCCACATAGACAATGTCGCCGCATCTCTGATTGGCGGATTCACCATCGTTGCATCACGTTCTCCCGTCGAAGTGCTTTCAATCCCGCCGGAGCAGCTGCCTGATTTCGAGGTCGTCGTCGCACTGCCGGACATGGTGCTTGAAACAAGGCGGTCACGGGCAATAATACCGAAAGCCGTTCCGATCGAGACGGCAGTCGGAAACATATCACTGAGTTCTTCAATGGTTCACGCCATGATGCGGCGCGACAGTGCTGCCGTCGGGAAGTACCTGAGGGACGAGCTTGTGCTCCCATACAGGAGGCCGCTCATACCCGGATACGACAAGGTCCAGAAGGCGGCCACTGAGGCGGGTGCGCTCGGAGTTTCAATCTCAGGTGCAGGACCAGCTGTTTTCGCCATATCCGACGGCGGATCAAAAGACATAGCAAAGTCGATGGAAAGTGCATTCAAGTCTGCTGGCCTGAAGTCGCAGGCATATATCACGAAGCCCGGGAAGGGCGCCGAAGTACTCGAGGTAAGTTAGGCGCTCAACAGATTTATTAAAG
>JAKAPY010000088.1 GCA_021811925.1 Thermoplasmata archaeon
CGGTCGAGGAGAGCGTAGATGCTGGCATAGTCGCCACCGGTTTCACCCACTGGGATCCTCACAAGAAATACGAGTACGCCTATGGCGTCTATCCCGACGTCATAGATTTCAAGGACTTCGAGCAGATGCTCAGCGATGAGAAGATAGTCAGGCCGTCAAACGGTCAGCTGCCAAAGAGGATCGCGTGGCTGCTCTGCGTTGGCTCAAGGGACAAGCAGGTTGGCAAGTTCTACTGCTGCAGGCTCGGTTGCGCCGTGAGCATTAAGCAGGCAATGGAAGTCCGCCGGATACATCCGGAGGTTGACACTTACGTCTACTACATGGACATCAGGACATACGGATTCTGGGAGGACAAGCTGTACTGGAAGTCGATGGAGGAATATGGAGTGAAGTACATCCGGGGCAGAATCGGCTCGATAAACAAGGGGGAGGACGGAAGGTTGATAGCCATGGCCGAGGACACAATTCTTCAGAGGCCGAGCGAAGTGCCGTTCGACATGATTATACTTGCCACCGGCATGGAGGCGAGCGAGGGAACGCTTGAGACATCGAAGCTGCTCGGCCTGGAAATTGAGGAACATGGCTTTATCAAGCCACTGGAGTCCGACTCAATGCCAGTCAGCACCGCCGTCCCCGGAGTGTATGTCTGCGGAACTGCCACGGGACCAAAGGCCATACCAGATTCAATAATGGAAGGGTCTGCCGCTGCAATGAAGGCGCTGAATTATGTCAGAAGAAAGACAATCAAGGTACCGGCCGGCGCTTGAAAGCACGGAGCTTGTTTCAATGGCGGGTGCAACACTCGGCTCACTTTCACAGGCGGAGCTTGACATTTTCACCGGCGGGCTGCGCTCAAAGTCGGCGAAGCTCCTTTCAATTGTCAAGGACAGGGAAGAGCTGACCGAGGGAGATTTCAACACATTCTTCGGCAGCTTCCTTTCGGCAAGGAGACATACAAAGGAGATTCTCTCCGGCAACAGCATGGAACACCTGAACGCGGCGCTTAAGTCGCTGCGGGTGTCAAGCATCGAGCCAAACGTCTCGATACAGCGTTTTTCATCGCTCAGTGGCGCCCCCGCCGGAGCGCTTGAGGATGTTGCAATGGAGGCTGTCCATTTCCTGAATCCAGACAGGTTCGGGCTGTGCACGAGATGGGTATTCAACCCGGAAAACGGGAAGGGTGCGCTTTCGGGAGCCGTCAGGGGAGAAGTTCCTTCCGGCTTTACCGCAAGGCAGGCGCTCCTCCAGGAGGCCAGGCGGGTGGTCGAATCGGCTGGCTACAACACACATGGTTTTTACGGCCTCGACGTCATGTGCTCCCTTGCCTATGCAGGGGGCATCATGGGAGCGAAGGACTCCTCAATGAACTCCGGCGGAATGGAGGCGCTTTTCCCCAACAGCACCGTCCTCGCTGCAATGATACTGGGCATAAGGAGGGAAATCCTTGCCCATACATGAGAAGAGCCTGATCGACGGTGTCATCGAAAAGGACAGCGCGGTGGTCGACGGGGTGGATGTTTCAGGCAGGTGGAACACATTCATCAAGGAACGGCTCCTGACCGATTACCACGAGGATTTCGTCCAGGAAGTCAAGTCGCTTCAGGGCGGAAAGACGGTGACAAACTGCTGGCAGTGCGGCACTTGCACTTCGGGATGCTGCCTTCACACAGACTACGGGCTGAGGGAGTTCAATCCAAGGTACTTCATCTACCTCGCGCAGACGGGGAATGTCGATGAGCTCAAAAAGTACGAGAACGTGATTTGGCGGTGCATCAGCTGCAACAAGTGCGTCGAGAGGTGCCCGAAAGGCGTCAAGGTGGAGGAGGTCGTCCACGCAATTGACGAAGTGATGAGAAAGAGGGGATTGGCGGAGGACACGCCAGGGTCAAGGTGGGACAGGACCTATCTCGACAACATAATGGTCACGGGCGTGCTCGATGAGCTTGGACTCACGCTCAAATATGTAAGGAGCGAGAAACCGGCCGACTTCACAAGGGGCTTCATGGCAAGAATGGCATTCAAGATCTTAAAGAATGGTAATGTGAGGACCGGCCCCATAAGGAGAAGGACAAAGGGCTGGAAGAAAATGAAGAAGGTTGCAGACAGTATACTCGAGGCGGATGGTTATGGCTCAACAAAATGAAAAGATGGCATACTACCCCGGCTGCTCAATGGACGGTCTCGGGAAAGCGTACCAGAAATCGACGGAAGTTGTGTTCAGGGATCTTGACATTCCAATGGACAGGATCAAGGATTACAACTGCTGCGGTGCAACGGAAGTGAAGAACATAAGTTACGACCTCTCCGTCTTCCTTCCCACAAGGAATCTTGCGCTGGCGCAGGAGATGGGTGCCAAGACTGTCATCGCCCCATGCAACGGCTGCGTCTATGCCCTTGCGAGGGCGAACAAGACAATAAGCGAGGATTCAGGCTCAAGGGAAAGGCTTGGAAAATACCTCGCGGAGGCTGACCTGCCGCAGTACAGCGGCGAAGTGGAAGTCAAGCATGTGCTTGAAGTGATCAGGAATTCGGTCGGGATTGAAGCGGTCAGGTCGAAGGTATCGAAACCGCTGAAGGGGCTGAAGGTTGCATGTTATTACGGCTGCCTGTACACGAGGCCGAAGGTGTACACCGGAGCCGGTTTGCAGTCCGGGAAGGACAACCCGGAGCACCCGTTCTTCATGGATGAGCTTCTTCAGGCCGCAGGGGCGACAACGGTCGACTACCCTGTAAAGACAATATGCTGCGGCGGGGGCCACACCATAGCAGACAGGGAAGTGTCCATAGGCTTCAGCGCGGCGATACTCAACGAGGCGGCCAGGGCAGGCGCGGACATGGTTGCTACAATGTGCCCCCTGGGCCAGGTGAACATAGAGATGAATATTCCAAAAATCACGGAACAGTACGGCGCTGGAATAATAAGGCCGGTTGTTTATTTTACCCAGCTCATGGGGCTTGCGTTCGGCCACTCCCGCAGGGAAATGGCAATACAGGAGAACCTGTCGGATGCGAACGGAGTGCTCAAGAGAATGGGATACTGAAGGTGAGCTTATGGCAATAATCAACGGATGCGAGATACCTGACGAGCTGCACTACTATCTGGAGGGCAGCCAGATGACATGGATCAGGCTTGACGGAGAGAACGCTACAATAGGACTGACAGACCCCGCACAGACCAGAGCAGGAAGGATACTGCATGTGCGCATCAAGGCGGCGGGGACTTCAAGGGAGAAGGGGAAGCCTGTTGCGACAATAGAGAGCGGCAAGTGGGCTGGCCCGGTCCACTTCCCGGTAGCAGGAACAATAACCAGGGTCAACGAGCAGCTTGAGCTGAGGCCTGTGCTGATAAATGACGACCCCTACGGAGAGGGATGGATCGCACAGATCAAGGTGACAAACCAGGCGGAGGTCGCCGGCCTGCTCAAGGCGGACCAGGCAAGGACAAGGTTCAACGAGATTATTGCAAGGGACAACGTCAAATGCATCAGGTGCCAGAAGTGAGCGCATGACCGAAGACACAAAAAAACTCCTGTATGTGATGACAAACGGCCCGGAGAATCCGGACAAGACATATGCGCCAATCTACACTGCTGCGCTGTCTGCCGCGATGGAGATTGACACATCGATGTATTTCCTGATGCACGCCGCCGAACTGCTCAAGAAGGGCGTGGCGGAAACGGTTGCGCTGAAGAAGGGCGGCAGCCTGAAGCAGTTCATAAACATGGCACTGGAAAACGGCGTCAAGTTCTATGTGTGCGAGGAGAGCCTCAGGGATTTGTGCAACATCGAGGCATCCGATGTGATTGAGGGTGTGCGGGTGGTAGGAACTTCCACGCTTGCGGACCTGGCCCTGGACGCGGATTCGGTCATAAGCTTCTAGGTGAAACAGGTGCCTTCTCTTTCAGTCATAAGACTGGGCGCCGTCGACGGCCTTGTGATGACGAATGCCTTCGTGGCTCTTGCAGAATCAGTGTCCCGCGGGGAAAGGGGGGATACGCTTGTGATATGCCATCCTTCCGCCCCCTTTGCAAATGCGGGCTTCCACCAGGAGGTTGAAAGGGAGATTGACATTGAATACTGCCGGGCGCATTCCATTCCAATTGTGCGGCGAGTGATAGGCGGCGGGGCGATAGCGGATGGCCCCTGGGAGCAGGATTATTTCCTCATTGCCTCGCTCGACTCCGGAACAGCCTCCGGCACGCTGAAGGACTACTACGGCAGGATGCTTGAACCGCTTGCCTTGGTCCTGAAGCACCTTGGCGTGAATGCCGGGAGGCAGGGGCTCAACGACCTTGCAGTCGGCGGAAGAAAGATAAGCGCAAATGGCGCGGTGGACATTGACAGGGCAAGGGTCCTGACGGGCGACATACTCCTGGATTTGAACATAGAGGCAATGTCCGGGATTCTGAAGGTGCCTGACGAGAAATTCAGGGGAAAGGTCGCCGACAGCATGTCGAAGTACCTGACGTCGGTGAGGGAGCAGCTTGGAAGGCTTCCAGAAAGGCGGGAAGTGGAGGAAATGCTGATTGATGCTTTCGCCGAGGCATATGACGGCCATTCGGCCGGCAGCCTGACTGAACTTGAAGGGGAGCGTATCGGGGAACTTGTCCATGAGAGGGGCGGAGACGACTGGATATTCGAGCGCTCTGCATCAGGCAGCAGGATGGGGGCGCGCAGGGGCAGGATTGTGAAGATCAAGGAAGGAATGTTCCTCTGTGAATATGACAGGAAGGCGCAGAAGCTCGTAAGGGTCACAATGCTCGTCGACAACGGAATTATTGGGGAGGTGGCAATATCAGGCGATTTCTTCACCGTCCCGGTGGGATGGCCGCTCTCAAACCTTGAAAAGAGGCTTGCCGGCCTTCGCCTCGACGAGGGCGTGGTCTTGAACGCCGTAAGGTCTGTGCTGAAGGAAGAGGGTGTCACCATCCTCGGTGCGACCGCGGAGGACATATCCGCAACAATAATCGAGGCGGTTGCCCATCCCGTAATTGTACCGATGGAATGATTGAGATGGCAATACTCGACGGACAGGCAGCCCTCCGGGAAATCTTTTCTGCGGTCCCGCACCCCGAGTTGAACAGGCCGATCGGTGAAATGGGCATGCTGCGCAGCGTGCTGAAAGCGGACGGAAGGCTCGAGGTTGAGATACAGGTCAATTCTCTCGAATACGAACTGCTGAATGTGCTCAAGTCGGACATAATTTCTGCAGCCGAACGCCATGGGGAGAAGGTGGAAGTCAAATTCATACAGGGCCAGGCAGACGCGGCTCCCGCCGAGAAGGAGAGAATAGAGCTTTCGGTGGTCGGGCAGCAGGCATCTTCCGGCATAGACGCGCTCAACAGGAAGGGAGTCAGGACGGTTGTTGTCGTCGCGAGCGGCAAGGGGGGAGTTGGCAAGAGTTTCGTGACCGCGACCGTGGCAACACACCTGGCGCTGTCGGGTTACAGGGTTGGCATCCTTGATGCGGACATAACTGGCCCGAGCATCTCGAGGATGTTCGGCATATCGCAGATGCCTAAACTCAGGGAGGACAAGATGATGGAGCCGCTCACATCTTCGATGGGCATCAAGATAATGTCAATAGACCTGATCATGGACAAGTTCCAGACGCCCCTGGTGTGGAGGGGGCCGCTGATAAACAGCGCAATCAGGGGGCTCTTCTCCGAGACGGACTGGGGCGACCTGCACTACCTTCTTGTGGACCTTCCGCCGGGGACATCCGACGCACCCCTCACCGTATTCCAGTCGCTCAGGCCGGATGGCGTCATGTTTGTCACGAGCCCGCAGCTCATAGCAAACACGGTGGTATCAAGGGCGGTGCAGATGGCCCATGAGATGAAAACACCGGTCCTTGGCGTTGTGGAGAACATGTCCTATCTGCAGCTCCCCGACGGCAACAGGCTGAACGTCTTCGGCAGGCTCGGAGCGGAGGACATAAGCAAGAGGCTCGGCCTTGAATTCATGGGCTCGCTGCCCCTTGACCCCGCTGTCTCCGCGCTTGCGGACAGGGGAGAGATTGAGATTTACAGGAGGAAGGAGCTGTTCGAGATAGCGAGAAGCGTCCGCTTCTGCCTCCTGAAAACCTCGGGACCGAAGAAGGCGATTTACAGGGGTGCGTGATGCAGGCGCGGATTCTGGCCAGGGTGGGGAATCCGATGCAGCTCCCTGCGCACGACCTGAAGGCTGTTCCGCCGGAAGCGGCAGCTCTGCTCAACAGGCTCTTCTACGAGGGACAGGTTGATCTTGGAGGGCGTGTCGAGGTGGACGGGTCGGAATACGTGTGCACTCAGGCGGGATGGGGGCTCGTGCTGGAATGAAGGTCGCAATACTGCTCTTCACATCCCCCGTGCAGCATGACAACAGCGAGCATGTGCTCGAAATAGCAAAAGGGCTGGCGGCCTCGGGCAATGAAGTGCGCATCTTCCTTCTTGGAGATGGCGTGTACAACGCTTCCACGAAACTGGTCACGGACAGGGTGGAAACTGTTGTCTCGAGGATGAGGGACGAGCACCTTGACATGACCGCGTGCACGACATGCGCAACCTTCAGGGGAGTGGACAGCGTCGTGGAAGGGGCGAGGCTTGGAACGCTTGAGGATCTTGTGGACATGGTGGAGGAGTGCGACGTGCTCCTCAACTTCACATCGGAGACCTGACGATGAGAGTCGTTGTTGTGCTCACACATGCCCCGATGCAGGGGGCCCACTTCCAGGAGGCGGAGAGGGCTGCGATGATGTTCAGCGGACTTGGCCACGCGGTTGATTTCGTCCTCATGGACGACGCCGTCCTTTCAATGCTCGAGGGGGGCGGATACAGTTTCGGGCTGCGACAGCTCGGGCGCATATCCTCCATCGAGGGGCTGAGCACTTACTTCCTCTCCAGTTCGGCTGCCAGGCTGAAGGAAACGCCGTCAGTGCAGGGCTTCAACCCACTCACGGACGGGCAGTTCGCATCAATGCTGCAGGAAGCAAGGGTGGTGGTGTGCGTAC
>JAKAPY010000089.1 GCA_021811925.1 Thermoplasmata archaeon
CGATCTGCTGGTTATTGGGATGCAGTGCATTGCCCAAAGCGTGTGGATGCACACCAGGATTGAAGATCGCATTGAAGTGGTTATATTTAAAGCTGAGCCATATTTCAATTCAAAAACGGGCATGCCCATCCTGTGGGTTGCAGCATCCTGCGGTTCAGTCCACGTGCAGCGCACCGATAATATTGTGCCTGATGTCGTTTTCGAAGTTATCGGTCAAACTGTCAAGGGATTCCTTCAATTCATCTATGCGCTGCCTTATGTTTCTGCCGATTGACTCCACATCCATGAGTGAATACTCATGAACATAGCCGCCGCCCCTGAGACTCGTCACATTTCTGTAGCACAGCTCAAGGCTTAGCAGCTTCGACAGGGCTCGATGCACCGTGCTCCTGTCCCTTGAAGTTTCACTCGCCAGCTCGTCAAGGGTGCTCCTTCCCCTCCTCGCCATTATGTAAATCAGCCGCTCCTCGAAATCCTTGATCCCGAAGACGCATCTGAGGAGATCGCTGCAGCTCGCATTCTTCCTGCTCAGGGTAGAAAGCTGGAACATTGGACATCCACCAAGTCAGTATAACAGGGGGTTGGTTATAAAGTATTGCACGATATTGGCAATACCATAATATTATTATAAGATGACCTCCTACAATGGTCTTGAGGCACTGGATTATGAATTCGGCGTTCCATGAAACATTCCTGGAGAATCTGGATTTCGAAGAGGCTGTGTCAAAGTTGGTGGAGAGCGTTCGGTCCAGGGGCTTCGGAGTCCTCGGCGACATCAGCATCGACGGTGTGCTGAAGGAGAAGACAGGGAAGCAGATAAGACCGATCAGGGTGATCGAGGTGTGCAAGCCGCCTTTTGCGCTAGCCGCAATTGAGAAGGACAGGGACCTGGCACAGGTTATGCCGTGCAGAATCACCCTCTTTGCCGAGGGAAGCGGAACGAGGATTTCCCTCTACAGGCCGACAGTTGCAATGAGGCTGGTGGGGAGCAATGTGGAGGAACTTGCATCCATGGTCGAGAAGGAGCTTGTCCTTGCAATGGAAGGACTCGGTGAAAGCAGCAGGGGATTAACGAGGTGATACGCAATGGAAGATGATGGCGAACTTGAAATGATAAGGAGAAGGATGATGGAAGACATTACAACTAGAATGAAGGGCGAGACCGCTCCCGGCACGCAGTCTGTTGCCGGAGCCGCTCCGACAAACCTGAGCGACAGGAGCTTTGATGAATTCATAAAGGGCAACCAGGTCGCTTTCGTGGATTTCTGGGCACCCTGGTGCGGGCCATGCAGGATGGTTGCACCGGTCGTGGAGAAGCTTGCCTCTGAATTGAGAGGGAAGGTCGCCTTCGGCAAGCTGAACGTTGACGACAACCCGGTGAAGTCCGCAGAGTTCAATATAATGAGCATACCCACGATGATGATATTCTACGGTGGGAAGCCGGCGGACATGATTGTTGGCGCCGTTCCCCGGGCCGAGATACTCTCGAAACTTGGCAGATACATCAAGAACACGTAGGCCTTTGCGTAGCATCTACATGAGCCAGGAAGAGTTCAGGGCCGGCCGGGGCGACAGGCATCCGCCTGCGCTGCTGATGAATAACGCTGTCAGGAGCCTGCTCGACCGCAGAAACAAGTTCGACCGTTTTGTAAAAGAGGGCTATACGGTTGCGGATCTCGGTTGCGGGTCCGGCTATTTTACACTGCATCTTGCGGATGTTGTGGGCCCCGGCGGGCTCGTCTATGCGGTGGATACAAACAGCAGGGCGGTAAAGGCGCTGGACGGGTATGCAAGTAAACGTGGATTGACAAATGTGAGAACATCTACCTCCTCAACTGCCGCACTTGACTTCATACCGAGTTCAACTGTCGATTTCGTGCTTTCGAATCTGACACTCTGCTGCATGGCAGAACATGATACCGCAGTGGATGAGATGCTTAGAGTCATGAAAAAAGGGGGAAGGGCGTACATAAGCATAACAACCTTTGGCAGGAGGAACGATCCCAGGAGCATGAACAAATCCGAATTCGATTCGGTCAAGAGCAGATTCAGGGTTCTTGAGGTTTCTGACAGGCGGACTGTTTCGGCCGCGCTCGTGGAAAAACTGTAGGCGAGCGGGAGAATTGTCAGTGCGCAATTTCTTTATATGAATTCGATTTAGAGTGGATTGAACCAGATGGCTAAGTTCAAGGAAGCGGAAATAAGGCTACTGACAAAAATGATCTGCATGAACTGCTCTGCAACCAACTCTATCAGGGCAACAAGATGCAGGAAATGCGGCTACACACACCTGAGGGTCAAGGCGAAGGAAATTAGGAAAGCCTGAATGTTCCTGCTCCCCCCTTGCGTTGGCTGAAGGGCGCGTCCGTTTCAGGACAGCGTCTTCTGTTTGGAAGATTTTGATTTTTCTCTCTCCCTCTTGCCTATGAGCCCTATCTGGGCAAGCAGGGATTCGAGTTGAATTCTGTCGTTTGCGCCCTGCACTATCCTGAATTCCGCCTCTCCGACCCTCGTCACAGCATCGAGCAGCGCCTCGTCGGAAAGTCCTATGTCGAACACCTTTCTGTGAATATGCGATATCAGGTCAGTGGAACTGAGGCCCTTTTCGAAGAGCATCTCATCGAGTGCGCTTCTCGCCTTGAGGAAATAACCTCCCATCGCATTGCTGAGCATCTCGGCCACCTCCTCCGGGTCGGCCGAAGAAGTTGCCTGGTACACGGTATTCTGGTCTATGTCCTTGCTGAGGAAAGCGCTCGCCTGGAGCGTGTTCGTAGCCTTCCTCAGGTCACCCCGGCAGTGCCTCACTATGTAATAGAGTGCGTCCTTTGTGATATTCAGCCCCTCGCTCCCGGCGATGCGCAGTATGTACTTTTCGATATCAGCCTCCTGCAGGGGCGAGAACTGGAAAACGGCGCATCTCGACTGTATCGGGTCTATTAGCTTCCCTGGGAAATTGGCGGCGAAAATGAATCTGCATGTCTTAGAATACATCTCCATTGTCCGTCTCAGCGCAGATTGAGCATCGGAGGTGAGTGAATCACTTTCGTCAAGGAATATTATCTTGAATGTAGCCCCGCCGAAGGGGGCTGTCCTTGCGAATGTCTTGATCTTGCCGTGGTGCGCTGCATCGCCCTTGACAATCGCAATCCCCCTCTCGTCGGACGCATTCAATTCCATGAAATTCTCGCGCCAGTAATCTCCAAAAAGTTCCCTTGCGAGAACAATGCTGCATGTCGTCTTTCCAGTCCCTGCTGGACCTGCAAAAAGGAGATGCGGAAGGTTCCTTCCTTCAACATACGACCGAAGCCTGGACACTATCGAATCCCGTCCAACGATATCGTCGAACTTCTTCGGTCTGTACTTTTCGACCCACAATTCAGTTTCGTCCATGCACTCGCACACTTGATTGTCATCCGTTTATTAGCATTTGCGTCCAGCTGAGCGGAACGGGGCATGCATTCTGTTTCCAAAACGGCAATGTCTTTAATGTCACCCGTGTTAACAACAGGCGTGAAATGCAGCTCCTGCGACACACAGGCCATATACCTGGCGAGATACAACGGGCAGCATTACTGCGTATCCCATTTCTGCGAATTCGTTGAGAACAGGGTTAAGAAAGAGATCAGGGAACAGCGGATTTTCGACAGGGGAAGAAGGATAGCGGTAGCCGTTTCTGGCGGAAAGGACAGCATGACCACGCTGCATCTTCTCAGACTCCTTTCCTCGGCAAGAAGGGGGACGGAGATAATAGCCATTACCGTTGACGAGGGGATAAGCGGATACAGGGACGAATCAATGAAACTTGTTGGAGACTACTGCGAAAGTAACGGAATACAGTGGCACACAAGATCATATGCAGATTTCGCTGGCTTCACCATGGATGCTCTTGCTGCGGCGGAGCGAGAAAGGACGACCTGTGCATACTGCGGCGTATTCAGGCGAACGCTGATCAATGCGCTTGCCAAGGAGACAAGTTCAGATGCCCTTGCAACAGGTTTGAATCTGGACGACACGGCACAGTCAATCCTTATGAATCTTTCAAGGGGGGATTCCGACAGGCTCGCGATGATGGGACCCCATGAAGCAAGCGTCGAGGGACTGGTGCCCCGGGTACAGCCTCTGAGACAGCTGCCTGAAAACGAGGTGATGCTTTATGCCGAAATCAAGAACATACCATACCTCAGGTCAAGCTGCCCTTATTCGGAGGAGGCCTCGCGAAACCTGTTCAGGGAGATTGTGCTCAGGATCGAGGATGAAATGCCCGGCTCAAGATATGCAATGCTTAGGACGATTTCCAAGATGCACAAGACTCGCACCGGCGGAAGCGCCAGGCGTTGCTCGGAGTGCGGCGATACAACCTCATCCGAGGTGTGCCGCGCATGCGCCCTGAGGCTGGAGGCTTCACGCCTGACGGGAACGGCCCAGTCATCTTAGGAAATGCTCGAACTTGTAAGCAGGATAATTCTCCCCGTAGCAGTACTTCAGCTTTCTGAAGCGCCTCTTGAATCTTATGACATCAGCCCTTACACTGCCTATGTTTTCTTTCCTGATGAGCAGCCTTTCGAAGAATGATGCTATATCGGACATCTCACCCTCCTTCATTCCAAGGTGTGTCACCTCCTGCGTTCCAAGCCTGAGCCCGCTTGGATGGACCGAACTCTCATCGCCCGGCAGCATATTCTTGTTGACCACAATATTCGCCTTCTCGAGCGCTTCGGCGCATGAGCTGCCACCTCCCAGATTCTGCACATTGACAGCAAGCGTATGCGACTCGGTGAACCCGTAGTCGGCTGCAAGAACACCGAAACCTCTGTCATACAGCGACTGGGCGAGAGCCTTTGAATTCTTCACGATTTGGGATGCATACCTCCTACCGAATTTCTGCATCTCATCAAGCGCTATGCAGAGAGCGGCCATCTCATGCAGGTGATGACTGCTTGTAACACCCGGAAAGACACCGCGCTTCAGCGCCTTCTCCATTTCCTCGTCCCTCGGGTTTGCAAGAATTATGCCATGGTTGGGCCCCGGGAATGTCTTGTGCGTGCTTGCAGTCATCACATGGGCACCCTCGCTCAAGGGGGCCTGGAACTTCTTGCCTGCTATCAGGCCAAGCACATGGGCACCGTCATACCAGACAGTGGTTCCTGTTTCGATGAATGCTTCACTCAGTTCCTTCAGGGGAGCGGGAAAAAGGAAGAGTGACATTCCGAAGAGCGACACTTTCGGCTTCTTCTCCCTGATCATCTTTATTGCGCCGTCAATGTCAATGTTCATTCTTTCTGTGTCAAACGGGTAGTTAATCGTGTTGACTCCCCTCATGCCTACCGCGCCGAACTTAGCGGTGGAGATGTGAGCTCCGTCTGCAAGGGCGGGTGTTGCTATTGTGTCGCCCGGATTCGTCAGTCCAAACAGCACGGCCATGTTCGCAACAGTTCCGGAAATTGGCCTCAGATCGGCAAAACTGCAGCCAAAAAGCCTGCGTGCAAGCTCCATGCCCCTTGTTTCCACTTCGTCGACAAACCTGTTTCCCTGATAGTACCTGTGGCCCACCCACCCCTCTGCGTACCTGCCATTGAAGTCCGAATTGAGCATCTCCCTCTGGAGGGGGCTTATCACGTTCTCGGACGCGATCAGAGGGATTGACTCTTCAAAGTACCTGTTGTGTGCCATGACTTTTTCACGAACAAAGTTCGCATTTCTGGAAAGGTTGGGCATTGCAATCGCATGGCTATCTCGCATTGCCGATTTAACTTTTTCATGGAAGGGCGGGTTGGCAGCGGCAATACCGTAACGCTGCCAATGCTTGCGCCCGGCCAGTCCAGGCAGCGGTGGGGGCCCTGGCAGAATTGTGTCCAGGACGGGATGATTATTGATGTAGCATAATGGACAGTTTCAATTACACCAGTCACTTTTCTGACAGTCAGCAATAAATATCAACCGCCTGATACAATCGGGGGTTACCCTTTGGATGCCGAAGTCAAATGGAGTTCGACCATTACAAGAATTCCCACTTACATAGAGGGTTTCGATGAAGCGCTCGAGGGCGGAATACCAACCGGTTATATCGTGCTCATAGCCGGTTCTCCCGGAACAATGAAATCGACAGTGGCATGCAACGTTCTCTACAACAACGTGATCAAGAGGGGGGCCAAGTGCATTTATATGACGCTTGAGCAGAGCAGACAGAGCCTTGAGACCCAGTCGCTACGCTTCGGCATGGACCTTGGGGCCGTAAGGGAGAGCATGCATGTTCTGGATTTTGCCGTTGTTCGGCGCAACCTCAAGCACCTCACCGCAAAGAAAAGCTGGATGGAAGTCTTCAAGATGTACATCAGCAACCTGAAGGAAAGCTTTCCGTTTGATTTCGTTGTTATTGATTCTCTTGATGTTCTGGAGATGGCAAGCGAGATACAGAACAAGAGGGACGAACTTTTCTATCTGTTTGAATGGCTCAGGGAACTGAACTCAACGATCCTTCTCACCTGTGAAACGCCTGCGGGGAAGCTGATAGAGCTTGGCAACGATGTTTCCTACCTGGCGGACGGCATAATTTCGCTCTACATACAGGATGTGAGCGACGTCGAGGCACAGCGAAGGATCAGGTGCCTGAAGCTCAGGTCCACAAACCACAGCATGGACTCGTTTACATTCATAACCGAGGGAAACAGATTCATGGCCGTCAAGGCAATCTCAAAATGACCGGCCGGTGGCCCTGAGCAACCCACAGCATGAAAAGAGGCGCTAACAAACCCGGGCGCGAACATGTTCGCCGCCCTACAGAAAAAGAAGCGCTTGGCGCATCAATGAAAGGGAAAGGGTTTTTGGTCAGCTCATCTGACGTTGTTGTTGATGATCTCTGCCATTGCACACTTAATATTCAAAGGAGGTGATCCATCTGCAGGTTCCCCTACAGATACCTTGTTATGACTTAGCCCCCCTTACCAAGCTCCAGTTCGAGCTCTCCAAAAAGAGAACC
>JAKAPY010000090.1 GCA_021811925.1 Thermoplasmata archaeon
CACTCACGGACGGGCAGTTCGCATCAATGCTGCAGGAAGCAAGGGTGGTGGTCTTCTGACGAGGAAGACGGCGGCCATAATAAGCCACAGGATAGACGAGGGTTCGTCGTGGTGGCCCGTTTTTCACGAGATTGAAAAGAGAGGCAATCTCACCGTCGTTCTGCTTGGCTCGGCGGCATACATGAACGCGGAGGGATGGTTAGCCGGGAAGTTGAGCCGTGGTTCGGTCAGGACGCTCGAGCTTGGCTACAGGACACCGCCCGCAGTACCCAAAATCACGCTTGAGGAATTTGAGAGCGTGCTGAAGCAGGCCGATGACGTCATTTCCATCTGACAAGGCCCGTTTCAGGCCCTAAGCACTTTCAGTGCGTCTTCCTTATAACGAACTCCGTGTAATTGCCGTGTTCGTTTACGGCGACGAGTGTATGCCCCGTTCTCCTCGACCATGCTTCAAAGTCTGATTTTGCGGCAGGATCATCCGCAAGAACCGTGAGTTGCTCGTTCAGCTGTGCTTCCTTCACTGCCTTGGCCGTCTCCATAATAGGCATCGGGCACTGCAGGCCCCTCAAATCGCGCACCTTCTGTTGTCCCTGATCCATGGGAGGCAAAAGGCGCGAATAACTATATAGCTTGTGCAAACTGGACAGCGCATGGCCGGGCGGATGCGCCAGCACCTTCCGTTACAGCCTATTTCTGGTCGTCCTCTCTGAACTCCTCTCCAATGATTTTGAGCATTTCAAAGACGACGCCCATTCCCTTCCTCACATCGGGGTCGGACAGGCTCAGCAGGGACATTCCCCCCTTCCTTGGTGTCGCCTCCTCAAGGCGCTTCTCTATGGTCTCGTCCGTCAGGACATTGAAGAGCCTCTCTGCGGTGGGGGATGTCATCATTTCTATCAGCTTGTGCAGCGAATTCCACTGAGTAAGCATCTGTGACATTATTGATGCAATGTTTGTCATAGCCTCGTCGTTCAGTCCGTCCTTCAGGAACTTGAGGACGTATGCACTGTCCACCACCGCGTCAATCGCACCGTCGCGCTCCAGCTTCGATATCTTTGCAAGAGTTGCCACGAATTCAGGATTGGACAGCGTGGAGGAATACTGCCTCCACATTGCCATCATCTCGCTCATCGTCGTAGCTATGTTCTCAACCGCTTCATCGTTGAGTCCGTCCTTCAGGAACTTGAGCGCGTAGGCTGCGTTGACCACCGCGTCGAACACGCCATCCCTGTGCATCCGTCCCATCTGTTCTATGAGCTGCGAGAGTTCGTTGCCTTCGGTGCCGACGCTCTCGATGACCTTTCTTGCCGGGACAGAAGAAATGGCGGAGGCCGCCTCGACGAAGCTGCCGCCCATCTTGGAAATGGACTCTATCGCCTCGTCGTTGAGTCCCTCTCTGAGGAATCTGAGTGCGGCGAGAGCCTGCGACAACGCGTCAATCTGGCCCTCATCCATCATCCTTGAAAATTCATTCATTACACTGTTGAAGCGCGGAATGTTGGAAATGAAATCCCTCACCTGCTTCTCGTCTTCGGCGCTCAGGGCAATACTTTTTCCACTATCAGCGTTTTCACTTGTCAAGTCAATCACCATATGCTCATTAGTCTGCTTCCTTCGGAGGAGTCGAGGAATGCTGTCAGGCCACCCACGCCATCCACAATCTCTGCGAAATCCTCCTTCTTGAGACCGAACAGCTTGGAAGCCATGCTGCAGGCAGTGATCTTCACCTTGCCGGTCCCCTTTGCCTTCCTGAAATAATCAAGGAATTTGCCACCATTTTCTGTCTGGACGATCTTCTTCGCCGAGTCTGCATCTGAAAGAATCGACGGCTCCTTTGTGAATGCCTGGACACCGTCCATTGTGGCGAAGACGGACACCTCGTCGCCCATGCTGGATGCAAGGAAGGCGGTCATGGAGGCAAACTCAACCTTGTCCAGCTGGTTTGAGCCGAGAATGATGGCGATGCTCATGCGCTGCACACTCATATCATCGTGCGGGCGTGTACACTCCAGTAGAGCTTGTTGTATGCAAGCTTGCTCCACCAGTAAATCTGCGACGGTGTCGGCGGTACGGGAGGATGGTTGTAGTCGAACTTGATGTATGTCGCCTGGTCCATGCCCGTTGCGATGAAACAGAACACCGAGCCCGGGTAATTCTTCTTGCCGCCGCTGCCTGTGATATCTGCTGCCACATTGTGGCTGACAACATATGACTCGTAGTCTGCGGTGGAACCGGCCTTCGATATTGCTATGTCCGTCGTGTCGCCCATTGCATGTATGTCGTCATGCCCCTTCACAAGAAGGCTGAACTTGTCTGTTGAAACCCAGTTCCTCCTGTCCCCGAGGCCGGAATCGCCTATTACCTGGGCACCCTTGTGCGGTGGAACGCTGACAAGCATGTCGTAGTCGAGCGTCTCGCCCTCCTTGGAAGTGATCTTCTTCGCCCCTCCGTCAACGGAGGCGAGTGTGAACTGTGTGTGTATGTTGATGCCCCTCTCCCCGAAAATCTTTGTCATCATCTTCGCCACGTTCGGTATGCCGAAGACGGTGGGAGTCGGGTAGCAGTAGTCTATCTGTACCTTGTCCCTGATTCCCTTCTTCCTGTAGTAATCGTCGAGCATGAGTGTTATCTCGAGCGGGGCAACGGGGCACTTGTGCGGAAGCATGGCTGTGTCAACAACAATCTTTCCCGCCTGGAATGACTGGACCTTGGTCCACATTTCCTTCGCCTTTTCAAGGTTGAAGAATGTGTCTGCACCCTGGGCAAAGCCTGGAATCTCGTCGAACTGCAGGTGTGAGCCCGTGGAAAGAACGAGATGGTCATACTTGTGCGACTTGCCGTCCGCAGTTTGCAGCGACCTGTTGTCTGCGTCGATCTTTGTAATCGTGCCGTTGTCACCGGTGACCAGTTTGACCCTCTTGTCAAGAACTGTACGTTCGGAAATATGGGTGTCCTGTGGCTCCATAGCACCCATTGCAACGAGCAGAAAGCCGGGCTGGTAGAAGTGCCTGTCACTCTTGTCAAGAACAGTGACGCTTGCTTCCCCATTCTCAATCTCGTTTGACAATCTCTGAGCTATCCTGTTGGCAACAATCGTTCCGCCTAGGCCGCCGCCTGCTACGAGGACATTTTTCAAATTACTTCACCTTCCTCAGAACGAGGGTGAACCTGTCACCCTCAGAGGTATTTCCAACAATTTCGTTGCCTGTTCTGGAAGCCCATACGAGAACGTCGTCCCTTGTGGCCTCATCCCCCAGGATGATGGTCACACCTTCCCCCACGTAGGCATCATTCATTGCACCGGCAAGCTCGCCTATGGGACCTGCGCAATTCTCGGAAGTCGCATCGATTGTCTTGTATATTTTCAATTCTGACAAATGCTGGACCCCCTGTCACGGCAACCTTGACGTGAATGCAGTATGTATATGAATAGTTAACCTGTCCGCACCGCTTAAATCGTGAGCAAAAAACAGTATTTTGACATGTAAGTATTTCAGCAGTCCGTCACGAACGTAAAGGCGGCTTGAGCCACGGCTCAGCCAATCATGCTGCTGAATTCTTTCAGGTCGGAAGTGTTGGCGACGTCCACCGCCGTGAGCCAGCCGCGCCTGGCCATGGAGACCGCATACCTGATGTTTGCAAGAGATGTGAAATGATGCGAGTCGGTGTTGAGCATGAAAACGCATTTGTGCCTTTTTGCCTCCATGATGAGCTGGTCATTCAGGTCGAGCCTTTCGGTGGATCCGTTCACCTCAAGAATCACCTTCTTGTCCCTGGCCGCCTCGAATATGCGTTCGGCGTCGAATGCATATGCCTCTCTTGAGCCCAGCTGCCTCCCTGTCGGATGGCCGAGCACTGTGATGTAGTCATTTGACATCGCAGTTAGCAGCCTTTCAGTCATCTCGGCCTTTTCCATGTTGAATCTCGAGTGGACGGAGCCGATAACAAAATCCATTCTTGAAAGAAGAGCATCGTCGTAGTCCAGCCTGCCGTCTGGCATTATGTCGACCTCGCTTCCGCACAGCACCCTGATCTGGTATTTGCCTGACGAATTTAATTTCTCGACTCTCTTCAGCTGCCTTTCCATCATTTCCTCGCTCAGCCCCTTCGCGATCTTCGAGCTTTTGGAGTGGTCTGAAATGCCCATGTACTGGTAGCCACGATTTTCAGCCGCCTCAATCATTGCCTCGATAGGGCTGCTGCCGTCGGTCCAGTTTGTGTGGCAGTGCAAGTCTCCCTTTATGTCCGATTCGGCAACAAGCCTGGGAAGCCTGCCCTCCCGGGCGGCCTCTATTTCACCCCTCGCCTCCCTCAGCTCCGGCTCTATGAACTGCAGGCCTAGGGCGTCATAAACTTCCTTCTCGGTTCTGCCCGCAACAAACTGGTCGCCGTTCCTCTGAGACAGCGAATACTCGTTTAGCTTGTATCCCCTGTCGATTGCCAGATTCCTGAGCTCGACATTGTGATCTTTCGACCCAGTGAAATAAAGGAGCGCGGCCCCGTAGCTCTTCTCGTCCACCACCCTCAGGTCCACCTGAAGGCCGGAATTGAGGAGCACGCTCGACTTAGTCTCTCCCCTGGAATAGACAATGCTTACATCTGGATAGGAAACGAACCTGTCCATGACCGCGGGGGAGTCGTCCGATGCAACTATGACATCGAGGTCGCCAATGGTCTCCTTTCTCCTGCGAAGCGAGCCTGCGGCCTCAATGAGCTTTGCATTTGCAGAAAGATGTGCGATGATGCTGGACGCAACGGAGTCGCCTGTTGAGAGAATGAAACGCCTGCTGCTCCCCCTGTAGAACTTGATGCTCTGCAGGATGCGTTCCTCCGTCTTTTCTCCGAACCCCTTCAGCTTGCTGACACTGTGTTCCTCGCAAGCGCGCTGGAGCTCGTCAATCGATGTTATCTTGAGCTCCATATACAGCCTGCCCACCGTCTTCGGCCCGACCTCCTGAAGGTTCAGAAGCTCCAGGAGGCCCGGGGGTATTCCCTTCCTCAGTTTTTCCAGGTAATCCAGTTTACCTGTCAGGGCGTACTCTTTCACCTTCTGGCTTATGGCCTCCCCCACGCCGGGAAGTTCGGAAATCGAACCGTCCTTTATGTAATCCTGAATGGGCTTGGGCAGGGCTTCTATTGTCCTGGCTGCACGCCTGTAAGCAATTGGCCTGAACCGGTCTGAACCGGTGATCTCGAGTATGTCCGCTATCTCGTTGAGCATGCTGACAACCGGGCCGTTGGCAGGATCCATATGTTTTGTATCTCCTGTGGAAGCAAACGTTTTTCTAGATAATTAAAGTGAATCTGCGTTATGATGAAAACAGTCAGGATCAAATACTGTCAGCCTTGCGGTTATATGCCAAGGGCATTTGACCTTGCAAAGAATTTACTCGATGCGCTCGGGATGTCGTACATGAAGAAGTTGAGCGTTTCAATGGAACCGGGGGACCATGGCATCTTCGACGTAATGGTTGACGACCAGCTTGTCTTTTCCAAGGAGACAGAGGGCCGTTTTCCCGAAGGCACAGAGATAGTGGAAAAGCTCAAGCAGAACAGGTGAAACGGGCCGGTTGCGCTTCGCACATCAAAAGAACATTATATCTGAGCAGCTCCTGCAAAACTTGTAGATGGATGAAACACTCCTGGAAAAGCCAGCAGACAAGACAGTCGGCCTGATAAATTCACTCGACCCCAGGCTCAGGAAAGTCCTGAGGGAGAGGAATATTCTTCAGCTTCATCCCGTGCAGGAGGATGTATTCGGTCCCGTTTTCGACGGGAAGAACGTGCTTGTATGCGCGCCCACCGGAATAGGGAAGACGGAAGCGGCAATGCTTCCAATCCTTCAGCGCATGGTTACGTCTGAAAAAGCGGAGGGCATTGTGTGCCTCTACATAACGCCCCTGAGGGCGCTCAACAGGGACATGCTTCTCAGGCTTCAGGAACTCACATCCGCAGTCGGTTTGAAGGCGGCCGTGAGGCACGGCGACACGCCCCAGTCTGAAAGGATAAGACAGTCTGCACATCCCCCGCAGATCCTCATAACAACTCCCGAAACGGTGCAGATACTTCTCATTGGAAAGAACCTCAGGAATTCCCTCAAGTCCGTCAGATATGTTGTCGTGGATGAGATACACGAACTGGTTTCGGGAGAGAGGGGAGCGCAGCTTGCAGTCGCTCTCGAAAGGCTGACAAGAATTTCAGGCGAGTTCCAGAGGGTTGGGCTTTCTGCAACGGTCGGAACGCCGGAAGAGGTTGCCAGGCTGCTTGCGGCTGACAGGGAAGTCACAATAGCAAGAATTCCGGTTGAGAAACTGAGGGAGATGGAGGTGAGATGCCCCATCCCCGGCGATGAGACAAAGAAGATATCGGCAAACCTTCAGGTGGACGAGGGTTTTGCCTCTGCGCTTGAGATGGGCAAGTCCATCATAGACAGCCACACAAGCACGCTGCTGTTCGTGAACACTCGCGATCTTGCAGAGGCGATATCGTCCCGTTTCCACATCTGGCTTCCTGACTACCCGGTTGGCGTGCACCACGGCTCCCTTTCAAAGGAGCTGAGGATGCAGATGGAGGAGGAATTCAAGTCGAGGAAGCTGAAGTGCATGATATGCACATCCTCCCTCGAACTTGGGATAGACATCGGGTCGGCAGATTTCTCCATACAGTTCAATTCACCCAGGCAGGTCACAAGGATGCTGCAACGCGTCGGCAGAGCGGGACACAGGGCGGGCGCCGTGGGCGTGGGAGGGATCATAGCATATGATGAGGACGAACTGCTCGAGGGAGCGGTCATAAGCAGGAGGGGAATGGCCGAGGAGCTCGAGGAGCAGGTTGTTAGGAGGCTGCCGCTCACTGTGCTCTCAAACCAGATAGTAGCAATGTCGTCGGAGGGGACATACACTCCGGATGAGATGTATTCCACGATAAGGAGGAGCTACCCGTTCACAGGCCTATCCAAAGCAAGGTTAGATC